>RFOO01000015.1 GCA_009926645.1 bacterium
CAAGGAGAGATGGCAGAGTGGTCGATTGCGCAGCATTGGAAATGCTGTGTACCGCAAGGTACCGAGGGTTCGAATCCCTCTCTCTCCGCCAGGTAGGAGTAATGAGTGGACTGGTGGACTCGTGGACTGGTGGACTAGCCGATACATTCTATCGAGAGGGATGAGAACCTGGGTTCGGTGAGCCGTCAGGCGAACAGACAATCCTCAAGGATTGGGGCAAAGGGCAATTCACGCCTTCTGCCTAAATCAAATAAACGTTAACGAGCGTTGCCGTTAAACTGAATTCGTGCACCGCGAGGGGCGTCTTCGCGCACTTTACCCTCTTCGTAGACACAGACTCCATTGACGAAAGTCTTATCAATGGTGGCGGAGAAAGTATGCCCCTCAAACGGCGACCAACCGCACTTGTAATACAAGTCGCTGGCCTGAACCAGGTGAGGCTTCTGTTGATCGACGACCACCAAGTCAGCGGCATAGCCTTCGCGAATATAACCACGTCCAACCACACCGAAAAGTTCAGCAGGTCCATGACAAGCTCGCTGCACAATGGTCTCTAAGGAGAGCGAGCCTTGTCGCCAGAGATCGAGCAGAATGAGCAAGGGATGCTGAATTAAAGGCAATCCCGCAGGAGCACCAAAGTAAGGCCGAGCCTTCTCTTCGCGCGTATGCGGCGCGTGATCGGTTGCAATCACATCAATCACTCCTGACGCAACGGCTGCCAAAACCGCTTGGCGGTCGGCAGAGGTTTTAATGGCAGGGTTGCACTTAATCTTATGACCTAACCGTGCGTAATCCTTGTCTTCAAACCAAAGGTGATGCACACAAGCTTCCGAAGTAATACGTTTACCACGCAGTGGAGCAGAGGAAAACAGTTCTAACTCTTTGGCCGTGGTAATATGTAAAACGTGCAGACGAGCGTCGTAGCGACGTGCTAAATCAATCGCGAGCTTTGACGAAGAATAGCAGGCTTCTACTGATCTAATTTTAGGGTGTTCGGCAGCAGGAACGTCATCGCCCCATTGAGCTTTAGCCTTTTCTTCGGCCAACTTAATCATCGGCGTGTTTTCACAATGCGTTGCAATAAGCGTAGGCGCATAGCGGAAAACTTTTTCTAAAACCTCTTCGCGATCGACCAGCATATCGCCTGTCGAGGCACCCATAAAAATTTTTATCCCACAAACCTCTTTAGGGTTAACCTTTTTAATGTCTTCAAGGTTATGATTGGTGGTGCCAAAGAAGAAAGAGTAGTTAGCAACGGAGGTTTCCGCAGCCCGAGCGAACTTGGCTTCAATCTCTGTCCGATTCGCGGCGGGAGGAACCGTATTCGGCATTTCAAAGAAGGAAGTAACTCCGCCAGCTACCGCAGCACGCGATTCAGTGCCAATCGTCGCTTTATGAGTTAAACCCGGCTCACGGAAGTGTACCTGGTCATCGATTAAACCAGGGAAAAGGAATTTACCTTGAAGATTAATTTCTCGATCAACCACAGTGCCCGAGGGAATCGAGCCAATGCGCTCGATCATGCCATGACGGATTAAAACATCGGCCCGCCATTGGCGACCTTCGTTGATCATGTGGGCATCGCGGAGAATCAGAGAGGACATCGTTTTAATTTAGGTCTATTAAGAGAAATTTTACAAGACTGAGGCCGCAATTTTAGCGTAGAGTGGTATACCCACGAGAATATTAATGGGGAAAAGTTAATCCCAAACTTAGTCCAAAATAGAGCACTGCATTTTTGCAAGGGGGCATGGAGCATGACGATAAAAATGGCATCTATGAGGCGATTACTGACAGGATATCGCTTTCTCTCTCATAACTTACCCCTAATCCATTGCCTTTCATCCAATTAATACTAACACAAAGTCATGAGCTTATTTACCCGTAAGAGCATCCAAGAGCTTCAAGCCCAAGCTGCTGCCACCGGCGAAGGCACCCTCAAACGTTCCCTCTCGGCCACCAATTTAACCATGATTGGTATCGGTGGAATTATCGGTGCTGGTATTTTCGTTTTAACGGGTCATGCCGCAGCAACTTATGCAGGTCCTGCTGTCGTTCTGTCATTTGTTATCAGCGCCATCACCTGTGCATTAGCGGGCTTATGTTATTCTGAAATGGCTGCGGCGGTTCCCGTATCAGGAAGTGCTTACACTTATGCTTACGCCACTCTCGGTGAACTCATGGCCTGGATTATTGGATGGGATTTAGTTTTAGAATATGGGGTTGGTGCCGTCACCGTGGCCGTCGGCTGGGCGGGTTATCTCAAAGGATTTTTGGAAGGTTTCGGCATTCACATTGCGCAAGCCTACTCCTCTGCCCCTTTCGATTGGGTGCTCAATCAAACAACACATACAGAACATTTCGTGAGTACCGGGGCGATTGTAAACCTACCCGCAATGTTGATTGTGGCTCTGGTCACAGCTCTTTTAGTCATCGGCATTGAGACCTCTGCGCGCGTCAATGCTGCGTTTGTCGTTCTTAAAGTTTCTATCATTGTTCTCTTTATCGCCTTAGGACTTGGTCATGTTTTGCATTCGAATTGGGTGACCATCGGTAATCCTGAAGGCCTTTTTATTCCACCTCATCAAGGTCCTGGACAATTTGGCTGGGATGGAATTATCCGCGCCTCGGGAGTGGTTTTCTTTGCCTATATTGGTTTCGATGCGGTTTCAACCGCGGCACAAGAATCCAAAAATCCGCAGCGTGACATGCCGATTGGCATGCTTGGCTCACTCGCCATTTGTACTGTCTTATACATACTCGTGGCTTATGTGCTCACAGGAGTCGTACCCTACGATCAACTCAATGTTGCTCAACCGATTGCTAAAGGAATCGATGCTATGGGCCTCCCTTGGCTCGCTCCTTTTATTAAGTTCGGTGCAATCCTCGGACTAAGCTCGGTCATTTTGGTTCTCATGCTCGGTCAAACGCGCGTGTTCTTTGCAATGTCCAAAGATGGATTATTGCCTGTGAAATTCGGCCAAGTGCATGCTAAATTCCGCACTCCTGCTCGAATCACCCTCGTAACCGGAATGGCTATTATGATAGCCGCAGGTCTCGCACCCATTGGACTTGTAGGCGAGCTTTGTAGCATCGGTACCCTTTTCGCCTTTGCTTTAGTATGCCTTGGGGTGATGGCTTTACGCATCCTCAATCCCGAGTTACACCGCCCCTTCCGCACACCATGGATTTGGCTCATTGGACCTGCCGGAGCGGGAGCAAGTTTTTGGCTCATGTGTGCTCTACCTAAAGACACATGGATGCGCCTCATCCTATGGATGGGAGTCGGGTTGGTCATCTATTTCCTGTTCGGCAAACGTAATGCTGCACGAGTTCGTGAGACCCATGGACTCAACTAACACGAAAGTGCCACCAATCCTCTTTATTTAAAACTTTCTTACCGGCCCAGTCTCGGTTATCTTTCTTGAACCATGGGAATAAACAAAAGCGTGCGTCCTCACTCCAGACATCACACCAAATCGAGCGTTGCTCCACGCGGGCCAACGGGTGCACGTCCCAAGTTGCGCGGGAAAGTCAAAAAAACGTCCACGGGCAAGTCTCCATCAAGAGGCAAGTAAGGGATAGATTCTTCCTTTGGTCGGGCTGGTGAGATTCGAACTCACGACCTCTTGCACCCCATGCAAGCGCGCTACCAGGCTACGCTACAGCCCGAAAAAAGGAAAGTTTGTTAAGCCGAGGACAGGATAAATTGTCAACCCGACAAAACTTTACTTCGGTCCGCCTTGGCGACGCGTTCCAGGACGTCCAAAGGGTCGATACTTACCTTGTGCTGCACGGAATCCACCGTGGCGACCGCCTTGGGGACGACCTTGACGCTCACTGGAATGAGCTCCAGCCCGTGGATCGCGTTCACGCACAAAGTCTTCGGGAGTGCGAGCAGGTGCCTGTTGTGAATAATCAAAGCCAGGCAGTTTTCCGCAGTGCAGGTGTTTTCCGATAATCTTTTCTAGGCGTCGCAAGTCACCGAGGTTTTCACGAGTAATCAAGGTGATCGCCGTGCCCTTTGCGAGAGCTCTTCCAGTGCGACCAATGCGATGAACATAGTCTTCGAGCTGATCAGGGAAGTCGAAGTTAATCACGTGCGTGATGCCATCGACGTCAATTCCTCGTGAAGCAATGTCGGTCGCCACAAGAACTCGAATCTCCCCATTTTTAAAGGCCTGCAAAGCCCGTTGGCGTTGTGCTTGACTGCGATTCGCGTGAATGGCCGCACTCGTAATTTTTTCCGTCGCTAATTTACGACAAATACGATCGGCACCATGTTTGGTTCGCGCAAAGACGAGTACCATCGCCAGAGCGGGATCTTTTAACAAGTGATGCAACATAACCTGCTTCAAAGCGCCAGGGCACTCATAGAGAAGCTGTGTTACCGTTTCGGCTGGATTGGAACGACGCCCGACTTCGATTAATTTAGGCGATTTCTGAAACTGTTTGGTCAGTGTTTCAATTTCTCGAGAGAGAGTAGCCGAGAACATCAATGTTTGTCGTTCTTTCGGAAGTGCCCGCACAATGGTATTGATGGCTGGGAGAAAACCCATGTCCAACATACGGTCGGCTTCATCGAGAACCAAGCATTCGACCGCGGAAAAGTCTCCATGGCCTTGACTGCCCAAATCGAGCAAACGCCCAGGTGTTGCGATTAAGAAGTCGCAACCTTTGCGCAAGGCGGCGATTTGTGGACGTTCGCTAACGCCACCATAACAAGTCGCTACAGTCACACCCGAATAACGAGAATAGGCCGCCACATTTTCCGCAATTTGCACGACCAGTTCACGTGTCGGAGCAAGAATCAAACAGCGAACACGAGCTCGATTGGAGTTTGTTTTGGTTCGCAGTAAACGAGTGAGAAGGGGCAAGGTAAACGCTGCCGTCTTTCCAGTTCCCGTTTGAGCGACACCAATCACATCGAGACCTTCAATGATACTGGGAATCGTCGCCTTTTGAATAGGCGTAGGCTCGGTATAGCCCTGATCGGCTATGGCTTTAAGAATGGAGGCATCGAGCCCAAGGGACGCAAAAGGCATTGAAGCAAAGTGAGAGGGTGAAGTGAAAGGGCGAGAATAATACATCGAAATCAGGCGGAAACAAAATCGCTGGGGCAAAACCACCCTAAAACGAAGCAAACTAGCGAAATAGCAGGTCGAAACGGATTTAAGACTTGTTTCAGATTTTAGGGTCGAATTATAGATTAAATCAAAATTATGAGACCCCTAACGATTATTCTCACCGTCTTGGTTGTCGCACTCGCTGGCTTGGCGATTTATAACATCAACAAAGTTGACGAGACTTCCGCTGCGCTCGAGAAAATGAAAAAAGTTTCTTACCATCGCTTACGTGATGCGGAAGGAAAAATCGCTTGGTACAGACAGGAGTTAGCCAAAGCCGAGGCAAAACTCGAAATGCTTAAAGTCAAAGCAGCCAAAGAGCCGAAAGAAAAAGCCGCTGAACCTGCTCCTGCTCCCGTTCAAGCCAAGCCAGATCCTGTTGTTTCTGTGAAATGCTCCGACTGTGATTGCAATGACCGTGAAGAGGTTCTTTCAAACGGAATGTCCTCGCCCGATCACCGTCCGTTTTTCTGATTTTAAACGAAAGTTTATTTCACAAAACCTTAGTTCAAAGAACTAAGGTTTTTTATTGGCGGCAAATCCCTCCCTGAGGCCCGCTGCATAAGCGGAGAATACTCGGTAAATTTGATCACGCACCCGACGAAACTCTTGCCGGGTTTCCTCTGGAGTTCCGGAAAAATGAGCGGGGTCATCAAATCCCCAATGATAGCGATTTAACTGACCAGGAAAAACTGGGCAGACTTGATCAGCGTTCCCGCAAACGGTAATCACGGTGGACACTGGTTTTGTTAAAAATTCGGAAAGGTGTTTCGAGTGATGACCCGATGCATCAATGCCAATCTCTTTCAAAACCTCGATGGCCATCGGATGAACGAAACCAGCGGGTTTGGATCCCGCACTGGCGACTTCGATACACTCCCCTGCCTCTTTGCGTAAGATAGCTTCGGCGAGGTGACTACGGCAGGAGTTGCCCGTGCAGAGAATAAGGACAAGTGGCTTGGCCATAGAAACCAAAGAAAACGGCTACAAAGCCCTGCCAAGGCTATTTAACAAATCCCCTGATTTACCCCTCCGGATTTTACGAAAAAGACACTTTATTGTCCTGTCTGAGAGGACTGACCGATGATTTGGGCTTTGACCAATCTTTTGGGTAGGTCTTATCCATAACCCTCTACCAAAGACCGCCCTGACCCGCCATGAAACGAACCCATCACTGCAATGCCCTTCGCCCTGCCGATGCAGGTAAAACCGTAACCCTCGTGGGTTGGGTAGATACCAAGCGAGATTTGGGTGGAGTGACCTTCGTCGACCTCCGTGACCGCGAAGGCATCACCCAAGTCGTCTTTAATCCTGGAAAAGACGGCGTTCAGGAAATCGCTCAGCGTTTGAAAACCGAATCGGTTATCGAAATCCGCGGCACGGTTAAAACTCGCACCCCAGACACTGCGAATAGCAAATTAGCCACGGGCCAAATTGAAGTTTTTGCTGAGTCCTTAACCGTGCACAACACTTGTGCTGAGTTACCCTTCCCGATGGAGGATGATAAAGCGGACAAAGTAAATGAAGACCTGCGTTTAGAATATCGTTACCTCGATCTGCGCCGTCCGCGAAACATTGGTTTGCTTAAGCTCCGTCACTTGGCTGCCAAAGCGATTCGCTCTGAACTCGATGGCCAAGGATTTATCGAGGTCGAAACCCCTACTCTTTTTAAGAGCACGCCCGAAGGCGCCCGCGAGTTCCTTGTTCCCAGTCGTTTAAACCCCGGGGAATTCTACGCACTTTCGCAATCGCCTCAGCAATACAAACAAATGCTCATGGTGGCAGGTATTGAGCGTTACTATCAAATGGCGCGTTGTTATCGCGACGAAGATTTACGGGCCGATCGCCAACCTGAATTTACGCAAGTCGACTTAGAAATGTCCTTCATCGACCGGGAGGATATGTATTCCTTGATTGAAGGCATCCTGAAACGCACGTGGAAGGAAACGATTGGTGTGGATATCCCTACGCCCTTCCCTCGCATGTCTTATGCTGAAGCGATGAATCGTTTTGGTATCGATAAACCTGATACACGATTCGCTATGGAGATTCAGGACTTCACCGCCCTGTTTAAAAACTCTGCCTTCAAGGTCTTTAATACCGCAGCGAATACTGAAGGTTCTGTGGTTCGAGCAATTAACGCCAAAGGCCTAGCCGATATCACACAGGGCGAATTAACCAATCTCGAAACAATCGCCAAGAGCCAAGGTGCCAAAGGCTTGGCTTTCATTAAATGTGAAGCGGGTGAATGGAAATCACCCATCACAAAATTCTTCTCCGAAGAAGAAAAAGCTGCCCTGCGCCAAGGACTCAATATCGAGGATGGCGATATCGTCTTCTTTGCCGCCGCTCCTTGGGAACAAGCGTCGACCATTCTAGGACGGATTCGTCTCGAGTCAGCCCAACTGCTCAAAGCTCGTGGCCGTCTGACTCTGCCAACGAATCAGTACAACTTCCTCTGGGTTATTGAATTCCCCTTAATGCTATGGGATGCAGAAGAAAAGCGCTACATCTCAGCACACCACCCCTTCACTGCACCCGTCCAAGAAGACGAGAAGTTATTGGAAACCGATCCCGCTAAGGTCCGAGGTCAGCACTATGACATCGTTTTAAATGGCGTTGAACTCGGTGGTGGCTCCATTCGAATCCATAATCCTGCCGTACAAAAACGCGTCTTTGAAGATATCCTCAAGATTCCTCAAGACATTGTCGAAAGTCGCTTTGGTTACATGTTGAAAGCCTTCTCCTACGGCGCACCTCCTCACGGTGGAATTGCATTAGGCTTCGATCGCGTCGTGGCGATGTTGGCGGGAAGAAGTTCCATTCGCGACATTGTGGCCTTCCCGAAGACACAGAGCGGTCAAGATGTTATGGCGCAAAGCCCCAGCGCCGTAACGCCCAAGCAATTGCGTGACTTACGTATCCGCGTGGTCGACGAAGAGCCTAAGCCCAAAGCTTAATTAGCGAAGAACGATTCGCAGCCCATCGTAGCAAAGACCGACTTTCGGGTATTCGATTGCGAGCGACTGCGTGTATCGCTCGTAGTCGATCTGATAAGTCATGTGCGTGATGTAGGTTTGTCGCGCGTTTAATTCAACCGACACCTCACAAGCCTTACCGATGGTCATGTGCGTTGGGTGAAAGTTGGGACGCAGACCATCAAGAATAGCTAAATCGCAATCCCGTGCGAGTTCCATCGCCGCCTTGGGCACGGTTTTACAGTCGGTAAAGTAGGCGAAGCGTTTACCTGTCGAGGGCTCTTCAAAAACTAATCCTAGCGTTGGTTCATTTCCATGAGGCAACATCACCGAACGCACAATGCCACCCCCCGGTAGATGCAACTCGGGAGGCATTAAAAACAAATCGAGTGCAATATAGCCAGGCGAAGCCGCCTCGCCAATGGCATAAGGATAAATCGCCTCGACACGTTTTTTACCAGTTTCTGTGGTATAAACAGGAATGGGACTTCCATCGTTGTTGGTGCAAAACTGCCGAAGGTCATCCATCCCCAGAATGTGATCGGCGTGTCCGTGGGTGAGAATGAAAGTGTTCACATCTGGAATTTTGTTTTGCAGACACTGCAAACGGAATTCGGGTGCGGCATCAACCTGCACATGATGTCCCTCAATGACGACATGCACACTTGTCCGCGTGCGCCAATTGCGCGGATTATTTAAATCTAAACCAGGATTATCATGGGCAACCAAGGGAACCCCTTGCGATGTACCACAGCCCATGACGATTATTTCCATGGGCAAAAACGTGCAAGGGAGTCGCCCAAGGGCAAGGGGGAAGGAATAAAGTCTAAAAAATCCTTCACTTTTTAATACCCTTCTTGCGTCCAGCAGAGTCCTCCATTCTTTTAGAAGACTGTGTTTGCCAATTTATCCGAGAAACTCTCCAAAGCCCTGCGCGATTTGCGCGGGCTATCCAAGCTCACGGAAGAGAATATCGCTCCCGCACTTAACGAAGTGCGTTCGGCGCTCATGTCGGCCGATGTTAATTTCAAGGTCGCCAAAGATTTTACTGAAAAAGTTAAAGCTACCTGTCTGGGAACAGCCGTGGTCGATTCCGTCTCGCCTGGTCAGATGGCAGTCAAAGTTATTTCGGATGAGTTAACCCGCTTACTCGGCGAAGGTGAGCGTCCGATTAATCCCGTTCGACCCTTACGTGTTTTACTCGTTGGATTGCAGGGTTCGGGCAAAACCACCAGCGCCGCAAAGCTTGCTAAACATTTGGTTAAAAAAGAAGGTTTACGTAAACCGAGTTTAATTGCTGCCGACTTGCGCCGTCCTGCGGCGATTGATCAATTAGAGACCTTAGCCAAACAGGAGGGGTTTGATTTTCGTGCAGACCGTGGAGCCAAGAATGTGGCCGAGATGGTTGGCCGCCTGATGCATGAAGCTGAGTCTAGTGGCTCGGATGTCGTGATTGTCGATACGGCAGGTCGCTTACAAATCGATGCCGATTTAATGGAGGAGATTCGTCAGGTACGCGAAGTTCTCCAACCGCACGAAGTATTCTTGGTCGCCGACGCAGCTCTCGGCCAGCAAGCCGTCGATGTTGCCACCCAATTCCACGCTACCACTCCTCTGACTGGTATCATTTTAACCAAGCTTGATGGTGATGCTCGTGGTGGAGCTGCCCTCTCGATGAAAGCCGTAACAGGTGTCCCGATTCGGTACATCGGTACGGGCGAAAAATCTGGGGATTTTGATACTTTTTATCCCGACCGAATGTCCCAGCGCATTCTCGGCATGGGCGATGTCGTTTCGTTGGTCGAAAAAGCCAAAGAAGTCGTTGATCAAAAAGAAGCCGAGCGCTTGGCAGAAAAAATGCGCAAGGCTGATTTCGACTTAGAAGATTTCTTAGCGCAGATGGCGCAAATGAAAAAAATGGGGCCTTTGGGCGATATCATGAAAATGATGCCCGGAATGGGAAATGTCCAAGTGGGTGCACGCGAAGAAAAGATGCTTGGTAAAACGGAAGCGATTATTCTTTCCATGACCCTAAAGGAACGTCGCAAGCCCGACATTTTAAATGCATCGCGTCGAGCGCGTATCGCCAAAGGTTCGGGCACACAGGTGAGCGATGTGAATGCATTGATTAAGCAATTTACGCAAATGCGTGAAATGATGCGCATGATGAAAGGCGGCAAAGGGAAAGAATTGATGCGTCGCATGGGGCAAATGGGCGGAGGCCGAGGTGGCTTTCCCGGTGGCGGATTTCCAGGGGGATTCCGTTAAGCGAAGATGAGCTCCCCGATTTCGTTTGATCCCAACCTGTTGCAAAAACCAGGTTGGATTTTTGATTGCGATGGTACCTTAGCGGCAACGATGTGGATTCATCATCGCAGTTGGACGCACACCATTAGCAAACAACTTGGCCGGCCCTTTGATTTTCCTTGGGATTTATTTTGTTCGATGGGTGGCTTATCCACCATCGAAACCTGTAAAAACCTCAAGAGACTTTATGGTATCGATTTAGATGTGCCTCAGTTACTGGCCGATGGACATGAATATCTAAAAGAGCATCTCGCCAAGGATGTGAAAGCCCGACCCGAGGTCGTCGCGGTGGTTCACCAAGTTCGTGGATTAGGGCATCGCACGGCCGTGGCTTCCGCCGGAAGAAAGCACCATGTCCATACCACTCTCAACACCATCGCTATCGCTCACCTATTTGATGCGATTATTACCGTGGAAGATGCTCAACGTTCTAAGCCACACCCCGATTTGTTTTTGGCGGCGGCAGAACGATTAAAAATCCACCCACGCGATTGCGTGGTGGTGGAAGATAGCCCACGTGGAAAAGAAGCCGCCGATGCCGCGGGTATGGCCTGTATTTTGGTAGAGCCGAAGTAAGCAAGGTTAACTCGCTAACGTGGAGTCAGACCATTACTTCTTCAGTTTCGCGCAGAAGCGAGCGAGTCGTTCGATACCCTTGGTGAGAACCTCGTCCGAAGTTGCATAGCTCAGGCGAATGTAACCCTCGGAGCCAAATGCCGAGCCAGGAACCACCGCCATCAACTCTTCCTCTAAGAGGCGATCGGCAAACTCTGCTGAGCTTAAACCGAAAGCTTTGATATTGGGGAAGAGATAAAAGGCACCTTGGGAACGATAGCAGGTTAAACCAGGAATTTTATTCAGACCATCGAGAAGGTAGAGACGACGACGGTCGAAAACTTTGCACATCTCTGCCAGTGAGGCCTTAGCCTTATCGGCGTGCTGGTGAACGGCGAGCGCTCCAAACTGGGCAAAGGTCGTGGCGTTGGAAGAAATCTGACTTTGCAAATCGGCCACCGCAGCGGCCAGAGCCTTGTCACTCGCGACTAAAGTTCCCAAACGCCATCCCGTCATCGAATAACTCTTAGCATAACCCGAAACCGTAATCGTTAAGCGTGATGCTTCGGACGAAAAAGTGGCTGGACTGCAAGTAGTCTGATTATCGTAAACGAGATTTTCATAAATCTCGTCCGATAAAATCCAGACCTTGGCCTTCACACAAATCGCCACGAGTGCCTCGAGTTCGGCACGGGAATAAACGGCACCCGTTGGATTTGAGGGGCTATTGATTACCACCATGCGTGTTTTCGAGGTCAGGGCGGCACTTAATTGTGCAGGCGTAATTTTAAAACCTGTGGAATCTTCGGCGTTAATAAATTTAGGTACGCCACCAGCGAGTTTTACCATTTCCGGATAACTTACCCAGAAAGGTGCGGGGATAATAACTTCATCACCAGGGCTAATCGTTGCGAGAATAGCGAGGTAGCAGGACATCTTGCCTCCTGGACTCACCACGACATTGGCATCAGCAATCCCAGTAAAGCCACGGCGGGTGTAGTCCTCGGCAATCGCTTTGCGTAGAGCAGGAATGCCGGGCGTTGGGGCATATTTAGTTTGTCCTTCAGCTAAAGCTTTCGCACAGGCGTCTTTCACAAACTGTGGCGTATCAAAATCAGGCTCACCCACACCAAAACCACACACATCTTTCCCTGCGGCCTTGAGGGCTTTGGCTTTGGCATCAACGGCCAGTGTCGGTGAAGGGGCTACATTACGGGCCCAGGAAGAGAGAGACGATGGGTTAGACATAGCGCAGTAACCCGAAAGCAAGAGGATTGAGCCAAGATGGCAAGAAAAGACAAAGAGCTTTACCCTACCCCGATGCCTTGGCGAAGTACTGATGACCTAGATATCGATAACATCGTCC
>RFOO01000141.1 GCA_009926645.1 bacterium
CTTCGGTCGACGACGAGCATTTTTACGCATCGTTTGAAAATGTCTATAACGCCCCGAGTTTGCAGGTACCTTGGTATGTTGTCTTGGGGAACCACGATTACAGCGGTAGTTGTCAGGCGCAAATTGACTATTCCAAGAAAAGCCAACGTTGGCAGATGCCATCAAGATACTATCAGCGCACGGAAAAACTAAGCGGCGATGCGACCGCCGATTTTCTTTTTATCGATACCAATCCCTTTCTCGCAAAGTATGCAACTGATCCTTACATCGGAAAGGAGTTCGCAACGCAAAATCGTAAAACGCAGTTAGAATGGATTGAGCAAACTCTGGCAAAGTCGACCGCTACCTGGAAAATTGTCATTGGACATCATCCTATTTATTCGGGCGGCGAACACGGTGATACACCCGAGTTGGTGACAGAGTTATTGCCATTGCTGGAGCGTTACGGCGTGCAGGTTTATCTTTGTGGCCATGATCACGATTTACAGCATTTGCAGGCAGGTACACTGAACTTTTTCTGTGCTGGCGCTGGTTCAACCGTGCGCACTGCAAAAAAAGTAAAAGCTTCTAAATTCGCTAAAGCACAGCCTGGGTTTCTGGCCGCTTCATTGCGTCCTACTGCGATGGATATTCGTTTAATTGCAGGCACCGGAGAAGTATTGTACGCTTACACTGTTTCAGTAAAGTCGACTTAACTCCCGCTTGCCTTGGTGGCGTGATTGGGGTTATTTGCCATCATGAACATTTTGGTCGTCGGCGGAGCTGGTTATATCGGGAGTCATTGCGTCAGGCAGGTTTTGGCCGCAGGTCACTCCGTCGTCGTACTCGATAATTTATCCTATGGTCATCGTGAGGCTGTTCCGGCTGGGGTGACTTTAGTCCAAGCGGATATGGCAGATACTGAAAAAGTCCGTCGGGCATTACGAGAGCATAAGATTGATTGCGTGATGCACTTCGCCGCTCTCATCAATGTCGGTGAATCGGTGCATCAACCTGAGCGTTATCGAGATAACAATGTGATTCGAACATTCGCTCTGCTCGATGCGATGCAGGCTGAAGGGGTTAAGCGTTTTGTTTTTTCCAGCACCTGCGCCATTTTTGGTCTACCGGAAAAAATGCCGATGACCGAAGATTTACCCAAGAAGCCCATCAATCCCTACGGCGAGAATAAATTGGAGGTAGAAAATAAATTAAAAGAGCTCGCGGCTGCTGGTAAAATCGCCTTTGCCGCCTTTCGCTATTTTAATGCCGCGGGAGCTTCGCTCGATGGAGCCATTGGAGAAGATCATTCTCCCGAAACCCACTTAATCCCTCTGGCGATTGCCGCCGCTCTCGGTCGACGTCCCCCCTTAAAAGTTTTCGGTAAAGATTATCCAACTCCCGATGGTACTTGCCTCAGAGATTATATTCACGTGGATGACTTATCAGCTGCTCACATCGCTGTTTTCTCTCGATTGGATAAGCCTGGTACGGCACTTTTTTATAATCTCGGCGTAGGTAAGCCTTACTCAGTCGATGAGGTCATTCATAGCATTGAAAGACTGACTGGTCGTCACGTTCCACGGGAGTATGTCGATCGTCGTGAAGGCGACCCTCCTGCACTCTACGCTGATGCATCCAAGGCGCGTGCGGAGTTGGGTTGGAAGCCAAAATACGAAACTCTCGACAGTATTATTGCCACTGCTCTGCGCTGGCATACGACTCACCCCCGTGGCTTTGCCACCAAGTAACGATGGCCGAACACCTTCATCCTTATTGGCGTATACAATACATTCTTTCTCGAAAAGATAAGCCTCTCAGTGATACGCCCTTTGCCGATTTACTCGCAGCCAACGATGATCGAGCCTCGCTCATTGTTTACCGCGGGCCGCGTTGTTTTGTGATTTTAAACAACTCTCCTTACAATCCAGGACACCTGATGATTTTACCCAATCGGCAGGTGGCACAATTAGCAGAGTGCGACGCTGCCGAACGCGCAGAACTGATGGATACGATTATTCTCTGTCAGAGTGTTTTAACGAAAG
Organism: bacterium; assembly: GCA_009926645.1. Lineage (GTDB taxonomy): Bacteria > Verrucomicrobiota > Verrucomicrobiia > Opitutales > UBA953 > UBA953. Next base: position 2,025 of record RFOO01000141.1, read on the forward strand.
TAATGAAACCAGCGGGATTCAACATGGGACTCAATCTTGGTCGCCCCGCTGGAGCTGGCATACCTGCTCACCTCCATTTTCATATCGTACCACGGTGGGAGGGGGATCATAACTTCATGCCTGTCATTGCCGACACGCATATTCTGCCTCAAGCCCTCACGGATATTTGGGAACGTTTGCAACCCGAGTTTGCTGCACTTTCGAGCAAATCCTAGATGATGAGTTCGCGAAAAGCTCGAGTTGTGGAGGTGGCGGTTCATCATCCGCGTTATCGTATTTCCACGGCGAGTGTACAAAAATCCATCGCCTGTTTAGAGGGTTTATCCACCTTCCGTTGTCCGTTGGGTAATCTTTCCATCGTCTTCGTGGATGATCGCGAAATCAAACGATTGCATCGCGAGTTTATGGATGATGCTTCGGTGACGGATGTGATTACTTTTGTGGGAGAGGAACATCCTTTAGAGCCTTTTGCCGGAGAGATTTGTATTAATCTCGATCAAGCCAAGAGAGCAGCTCGTGAACATCAATTAACCTTAGAGAGGGAAGTGACGCTTTATTTAGTTCACGGTTGGTTACACCTGTCTGGTTTGCGTGATGACACGGTGGCACAGTCGAAAAAGATGCGACAGGCCGAGGCGGAAGCCTTAGCCCACCTCGACTGCCATCGGCAAAAAGTAAAAGTCTTGGATTAACTTTCTCGCTCTTTTTCAGTTTCCAACTTTATCTCTGTTTGATGCAGCGCACGGTGCTTATTCATTCAGGAGGAATCGACTCCACGGTTTTGCTCGGCAAACTCTTAGCCGAGGGACGCGAAGTTTTTGCGCTCAGTGTTGATTACGGACAGCGCCATCGACGTGAAATTGAGGCCGCCAAACAGATTGCTGATTTCTATAAAATTAAACACCAAGTCGCCGACTTGCGTGCACTGTCTCCCTTGTTTGGTGCTAATGCTTTGACCGATGCCAAAGTGGCTGTTCCCGAAGGACACTACGAAGAAATTTCGATGAAGGCTACGGTGGTCCCCAATCGCAATATGCTGCTGATTTCCGTAGCAACGGCTTGGGCAATTTCCTTACGTGCTTCTTCGGTGGCTTACGGTGCCCATGGCGGCGATCATGCGATTTACCCCGACTGTCGTCCCGCTTTTGCCGAGGCTCTCGATCAGGCGATGCGACTTGCGGATTGGCATGAGGTTTCTCTAGAACGGCCCTTTGTTGGCATGGATAAAGCGGCAATCGTAAAACTCGGTGCATCGCTCCAAGTTCCCATGCACCTCACGTGGTCTTGTTATGTTGGTGGGGCCAAGCACTGCGGAAAATGCGGTACCTGTGTGGAGCGCAAGGAGGCTTTTCTCAAGGCTGGCATTGCGGATCCAACTGAGTACCTGGCTTAGCGTCTAATTTAACGTATAAGTTTTTTAGGTAGTTAGTAGGGGTGGGTTTTCGAGGAGTTGTTAATTTCTCAAATTTGCCCTAAAAGAACGTCGTGGTGCGTTTCCTGAAACAATCGATGGCGTGGGCCGCGTTGCTGGCTTGGCTGGCGTCTTCAGGAATTTGTTGGGACATTTTGCAGGTGGCTGCTTGGGTAAATATGTCCAAAGCCAATGCGGCAAATATGCCCATGGGCGCAGCGATTGCGAAAACACTTCAAGACGCCCCTTGTCCGCTTTGCGCCGCTTCGAAGAAAGGTCGCGATTCAACGGAACAGTCGCCTGCCTCAA
>RFOO01000142.1 GCA_009926645.1 bacterium
GTGCAATAGCGATGGTTGCGGAAGTTGAAACCATCACTTTGACTCCTCGAGCAATCAGTTCATCCCTCGCCTGAGCCAGTATCAGCAATTCGGTGTCAATCGTGGGGACGATTAAGTCAATTTTTCGATTAGTACATATCTGAAAAAGGCTCTTTAGATATTGGGGGGAACTAACAGGCGGGACTGTCTCGAAATCATCGACAAATTGACAAGCTGCGCTGGATTTCGCATCCGAATCTAGCCCTAGAATTGTCAATGAAACGCCAAGCGACTTAGCGTCCACATAGAAGGTTCGGGCAAGTTCGACTCGTCGCCCAGCAGAAGTTAGACAGAGGTTCATTGAATAATGATTAGGTAAAGAGTGGAGAGGCATTCACTCTGGCAAAGTACAGATTGCCTTAAATAAATCTGTCGGCACAGTGAACACATGTTTGATGCACATTGGTATGGCGATATCTATGCAAACGCCGTTTTGATTTTAACGCTCCTCGCAGCTATTCAGTTATCTCAAAATAAAAACAATGGATTTAGTCCCATCGCCAACTGGAGTTTGGCCATTATGATGACCCTATTTATAGGAACCCGTCCAATCAGCGGAGTGTTTTGGGATACCGTAAATTACGCTTTTTCTTTTGAAAGAGCAGCCAAAGGGCTTGAAGCCGGATATACCGACGAAGGCTTTAACTGGCTAATGGAAACCTCTGCCCAATTTGTTAATGTCGAAACTTTTTTTGTCCTATGCGCTGCTATTTATGTAGTTCCATTGGCAATTGGGATGCAAAAAATTCATGGACGCTGGAGTTACATTGCCACATTATGCCTTATTGGGGCTGGTTCTTTTATGCCTTATGCGACGAATGGCATTCGCAATGGCATGGCAACTTCTCTCGTGATTTTAGGCTTTGCTTGTTATCGGCAGAAATTGTTCATGATTTTATTTTTTCTTTTAGCCTATAGCATGCACAAATCCGTGCTTCTTCCGATTGCATGTTTCTTAATAGCTGGGATATGGGCGAATCCGCGGACCTATGTTAGCATTTGGATGCTATGTCTTTTCGCTACAATCGTTGGTGGTTCAGTTATAGCCTCACGAGTAACGGCCCTTACGCCAGCCAATGAAGAAGATATGCGGCTGGCTGATTACGTCTCGATGGGTTCTGCAGGAAAATATGGCGGATTTCGCTGGGATTTTATCCTCAATGCCATCCTCCCCGTAATCGTCAGCCGTCATCTTGCTGTTAAAAACGCTCTTCAAGATAAGTTTTATCAACGTTTACTTTGTACTTATTTAGCAGCCAATGCTTATTGGGTCTTAGTGATGCAAGTAGGGTTTAGTAATCGCTTCGCTTATCTTTCTTGGTTTATGACTGCGTGGGTCGTTATTTATCCTCATTTACCGCCAAAAGACTCAAGGTTAATGGGAGAGGAAAATTGGGCTAACCGTTGCGGGTTTTTACTGTTATTTAATTACATAACAGCTTGTTATAGCTTTTACTTAATTAACACTTTTTCTAAATTTTTCTAAAATGGAAAGCACCTCTCTTCGCCCCAAAATTTCCATTGCTATGGGAGTTTACAACTGTGCCCCTACTCTTCCTGAAGCCATCGATTCGATTATTAGTCAAACGTACCAAGACTGGGAGCTTATTATTTGCGATGACGGATCCAAGGACGAAACCTTGGCCATAGCTCAAGCATACGCTCAAAAAGATTCGAGAATTATTGTAATTCAAAACCCTAAAAACATGGGCCTAAATCACTCCCTCAACCACTGTCTTAAAGTCTCTCGTGGGGTTTATTACGCCCGAATGGATGGCGATGATATTTCTATACCCGAGAGATTATCACGCTTAGCCACGACCCTCGACTCGCACCCTGAGGTTGCCCTGGTTAGTAGCTGGATGGGCTGTTTTGATCAAGGTGGCGACTGGGCTGTGATTAAGACCCAGCCCTTACCTGACAGACTCGATTTCGTTCGGGGTTCTCCTTTTTGTCATGCTCCGTGCATGATGAGAAAAGAGGCCCTTGAAAAAGTGGGCGGGTACGGCACTGAACCTTGGCAACGTCGCGTGGAAGATTATCATCTTTGGTTTAAACTTTACGCCGCAGGGTATCGGGGGATGAATCTACCCGAGGTTCTTTATAAAATGCGCGATGACCGAGCAGCTGCTCGTAGAAGAAATCTCCGTGCACGCCTTGAAGAAGCTCGTGTGATGTGGAACGGCTTTCGCCAATTACACATTCCTTTTTGGTATTATCCTCTTATTTTAAAACCTATTCTTCTTGGACTGATGCCCCTTTGGCTATACGAGAAACTTCGACTGCTTCGCCACTCGGCTACTTAATCTCTTGAAAAAGATGATTTAATTCTGCGTGAGTCAGCCCACGTAAAATTTTTTCTCTTTCTAAAAAAATTTCCAAAGAAAGCGGTTCAATCTTAGGTATAAAATTCTGTTCATACTTTTCTCCTAAACTACGGAGATAGCCATTCCAAGTAACCTCTGGGTGAAATAACTCTAGAGTACGCTGACGTGCGGCTAATCCATGCCGGGCTCGCAAACCAGCATCGGTTAAATAAACGATGACGGCCTGCGCTAGGGCACGGTAATCATAGATATCAGATAAGAAGCCCGTTTTCCCACTATCGACCGAATCAAGCACCCCGGTGACTTTATAACCCACTGTTGGTACGGCCAAGGCTGCTGCTTCGGCCGTAGCATTGCCAAAACCCTCCCGATAGGTTGGGAAAATATGCACCCAAAAAAGATGAATATAAGGCCGAACATCACCAACCGATCCCACAATGTGCACCTGCGAATCAGACTTGAATTCTTGCAAAGCCTCTCGAGCTGATTTTGTTCTAATTTCATCGGGCCCCACCAGAATCAAGCGGAGTTGAGGAAATTTTTTTCGTACAATTTGATAAACTTTTAAGAGATCGATTAACCCCTTATCTTCAGTCAAACGCCCAACAAACCCAAGAACTGGAGCATCACAGGGGATGCTCAACTTGTGCTGAAGAACCTGAGCCTCAGTAATAGCCTGCACATTAAAAGGAAAGTTTTCCGCAGGAATGCCATTGGTTGTTCCATTACCAGTTACCTCAATCTCATGAGGACGAACTAAGCCACGCTGAATTAACGCTTGTCGTAAGCTGCGGCTAATTGCAATTACGGCCGTTGATGAGGCAAAAGCGATTCTGTCACAGGTATCCACCAACCAGCATCGCCATCCCGACATCGTTTCCTGCCGGATACCGACATAAAGTGAAATGCGAAGAGGAACACCCATAACCCAGGCAGCGGTATTGCCCAAAAAATTCGCCTTAGGCCCCATGGACAAAATAGCTGCAGGTTTTTCGGAACCAATGAGCCAACATAACCGGAAAAATGTTATTAAATCTTTCCAAGGAGAAATTTCTCGCTCAATTGGCAAAACCCTTCGCGTAGCGCCCTCCACTTCAGCCTGTTGTGTGAGTTGACCTGAAGCTGAACTGACAAAAACCGCTTGGTAGCCAATTTTTTTTAATCGCTGAGGATGCCCACTCAGAAAGCCATACATTTGCGGAGCAGACATTAAAATAAAAATTTTTTTCATGGAAATTTAGTTAGCCCTAAAAAGAGCCATCACTTTTTGGACTTCCGAGAGATTTCCATAATCACGTGAAGCCGCCGTAGCCGCCAAGCGATGGCGTAATTCAGCATCCTTAGCCAGTAATTGAATTCCTCGAACAAGACCATCGAC
>RFOO01000143.1 GCA_009926645.1 bacterium
GGATTGAATGGCCCAACGGGATTGGGCGGACAATCGGCTGAAATTTGTGCAGAGGAGGCATTAAAATCGGTGGCGCTAAATCGTCCGCACTGGATTACAGGCTGGAAAAATCGTTGGTTGGGATTCTTTAGTGCCCGCCTACCCAAAGCTTGGGCCGCGGTAATTGGATTAAGAATGATTCAGAAACTGAAACTCGATCGTTTTCGTCACTAGTTACCACTCAAGCGCCATCGAGCAATTCTCGCGCATGAGATAAGGCTACTTTGCTATTTCGGTCGCCCAACATACGGGCCAACTCCATTTCTCGTTCTTTACGTTTGCAATGAACAGAATAGATTTCAACCGCAGTCGACTTCTCCGTTTGAGTTTTATTAACGACAAGATGTGAATGGCCAAGCGCAGCGACTTGAGGAAGATGGGTCACACAAAAAACTTGGTGATTTTTGCCTAAAGTAGCCAACTCCCGACCGACTTGCGCGCCGATTTCACCACCGACATTGGCATCGACCTCGTCGAAAACTAAGACGGGTGTTTCATCAACCGAAGCCAGGACCGTTTTCAAGGCCAACATCACCCGTGCAGCCTCACCACTGGAAGCGATTTGACTTAATGGCAGTAAATCCTGTCCAGCATTAGGACAAAAAAGAAACTGCACTTTATCCGAACCTGTAGGCCCTAATTCACCGACGGTGACGGCAATTTTTAAATCAGCTTTTTTAAACCCGAGTGCACCCAACATTTTTCGAGCAGCCGAAGCAAGTTTATCTGCGGCCTTAAAACGAGCCGAGTGTAAAACCGTCGCTTCCTTTTTAAGATCAGCCTCAACTTGAACCAGTGATGCCTGCAGACGTGCTACTTGAGCTTCGACTTCTCCCTGAGAAAGCAAACGGCGACGAATTTGCTCACGCTTTTCTCGCACGGAATCGATTCCTGGGCCATACTTGCGTTTCAATTCCAGCCAAAGATTCATTTTGTCCTCTAACTCAGCGAGGGAATCTTCATCCCTATTCAAGCCGCGAGCCAATCGTGCGTAATCGGAGCGCAAGTCATCGATTTCCGCCGCCAAAGACTCCATGCGTTCAAAAAGTGGAGCCGCTTCGGGGTCAATCCGTGCTATATCTTGCGATGTTTTAAGCACTTTAGGCATGAAGTAGCTCAAGCCTTCCGCACCCAACCCTTCATCGATTTGTGCCAAATAGGTAGCAAGTTCCTGTATGCGCGAATGTCGTAAATGATCTCGCTCAAGCTTAGCAATCGCTTCGTCGCTAAGATCTAATCGGTCCATCTTCTCACACTGCATCCTTAAAAATGTCGCTTCATCATCCGAAACTTTTTCGGCCGTGGTAATTTCTTCAATCTGTCGAAGGACCTCCATGCGTTGCTTCCAAAGCAAACGATAGGCCTGCAAAGCTATTTCGTGGCCAGCGTGTAAATCGAGCATCTCCAACTGCGTCTCTGCCCGTAAGAGTTTCTGCGGTTCGCCAGGGCCATGGAAATCAATCCAACATTCTCCTAATTTCTGTAACTGGGCGAGCGTGGCCGCCTCACCATTGATTGAAATCCTTCCCGCTTTATTGAGCGGAACAGTACGCTTGATAATCAGCAAGCCTTCCTCGCAGAGGGGTAAATGTAACTCCTCTAAAATCTGATTAACCCTCAGAGGATGGGACAGCTCCAACTCCGCCTCCACAGAACATTCTTCCGCGCCTTTGCGGACAACGGCTTTGTTCGTTCGATTTCCTGCTAATAAAGAAAAAGCTCCAAGTAAAACGGACTTACCTGCCCCAGTCTCGCCTGTTACCACTGTAAAGCCCGGTTCCATCTCCATCTCAGCCTTATCCATTAAGGCCAGATTGCGAATGACAAGACGGCGAATCATTGTGCAGAACGAGTACCGTATAAAGATGAACCCACACGCACGCAGGTTGAACCTGCCGCAATGGCGACTTCCAAGTCTCCGCTCATACCCATGGAAAGCTCGGGGAGTTTAATTTGAAACCGCCCCTCGAGAGTATCGCGACAGTGTCGTAACCCTTGAAAAGTTCGCTCCGCAGCGTGAAGTCCATCAGCAAGAGGTGGCACAGCCATTAATCCTATGACGCGAAGGGCTGGTTGAGCAAGTGCTACTTCCACCAACGCTGGCGCTAAACTTAAATCGCAACCAAACTTAGCTGGATCATTACCTGCATTTACTTGAATATAAATATCGCGTTGAACATTTAGTTCTTGGGCAATCCGACCTAATCTCTTGACCAAATCAATCGAGTCGACCGATTGAATAACGTCAAAAATTTGCAAAGCCTGTTTGGCCTTATTCGACTGCAAATGCCCAATTAACTCCCAACGTAAATCAGGTGGAGCCAACGGACGCTTGGCTAGGGCTTCCTGTACACGATTTTCACCAACCGCTCTCAACCCAAACTCATAGGCATAAAGGGCTGCGTCCACCGAATGGGTCTTGGTTACGGGTAAAAGTCTTACCGTAGAAGAATCTCTTCCACAGAGGCTACAGGCGTGACGAATTCGGGCCAAAACTGCCTCACAATTAACCCTAAACTGGGCGTAGGTGACCATTCGAGCCTATGGGAAGCAGATACAGCCTCCGAGTCAATGCCCGCAACTTAATGGCGCCTTAAAGACAACAAAACCATGATAAGAAAATCTACACTTGAAGCGTCTTTGCATTAGATTTATTAATCCTACTCACTCGTTTTCTATGCACATTGAAAACCTCAAGATTTTCCGCGACTTGGTCGACAACGAGAGCTTCTCTAAAGCTGCTAAACTCAATTCGATTACACAGTCGGCCGTTAGCCAGCAACTCCGTTCAATGGAGAAGCATTTCAATGTCCTCATCGTCGATCGGAGTCAGAAACAATTTCGTCTCACTCGAGAAGGTCGCAGTCTCTACGAAGCTTCTCGCGACATCCTTAATCGTTACGAGGAAGTTTCGAGTGAAATGCAAGAGATGCGAAAGGTAGTCAGTGGCACGGTACACGTCTCCACCATTGTTTCTATCGGTCTTCACGAATTGCCACCGTATGTAAAACGATTCATGCAAGAATACCCGCATGTAAACGTTCGTATCGAGTATCGACGATCGAATCTTGTCTACGAAGACGTCTTTTCCAGCACGGCCGATTTTGGTCTCATCGCTTACCCACAGAAATACCGTCAAGTTGAAGTCATTCCCTTCATGGAGGACCAACTCGTCGCTATCTGTGCTCCCAAACACAAATTGGCAGGCAAGAAAGAAATCGAGTTAGCCGACTTGCAAGGCTGTCGCTTTATTGGTTTCGACCAAGATATCCCGACACGGAAAGCGCTGGATCAATTCTTTCGAGAACAACGTATCGAACTCGAGCCCACCATGGAGTTTGATAACATCGAAACCCTTAAGCGTGCCGTTGAAGTCGACGCGGGTGTTGCACTTGTGCCCGAAGGAACCATTCGACAAGAAATTGAGCAAGGCACTCTCGTTAAACTTCGACTACGCGATCGCCATGTCGTTCGCCCGCTCGCGATTCTCCATCGCAAAGGCCGCGTGATGACTCCGGCCATGAAGCGTTTCTTATCTTTAATGCTAAACGGACTCGGTAATAAGAAGTCCGAGGGAGACTAAACCCTCATCCCTCGTTCGGTTCGACGGGCCAAGGCAAATCCAGGAAGGGATTGTGCCAAAAGAAAACCCAGGCCCACCCAAGCGAGAGCCGCATTGTCAGAACCGCGTAAAGT
>RFOO01000144.1 GCA_009926645.1 bacterium
GGGAAAAAGAAAAAATAAGTTATGGCAAAGCCTTTACTTCCAGGTGGCACAATTGGGATTTTAGGTGGCGGACAATTGGGTCGCATGTCAGCCATCGCGGCGCGACGTATGGGTTATAAAGTAAAAACTTATGATCCCTCCGCTTCATCTTGTGCGGCTGCGATTGCCGATGAACATTTTTCTGCGCCATGGAATGATAACGTTGCGCTGAAAAAATTCGCCGAAGGCTGTGATCGAGTAACTTTGGAGTTCGAAAATATACCGCCTTCCACCGTCGAATGGGTGAATGGAATCGTACCTTGCCATCCTTCAGCCCAAGTCTTGGCGATTTGCCAAAACCGTCGTCGCGAAAAAGAATTTCTAAAGGCTTCGGGCATACCCTGTGCACCTTTTGCGGTGGTTTCATCGTTCGATGAGTTTACGAAAGCCGTTCCGACCTTAGGCTATCCCTGTGTTTTAAAAACAGCGGATTTTGGTTATGACGGCAAAGGACAAGTCAAACTACCGGATGCAAAGGCTGATTTAGATGCCGCTTGGGCTGTTACTGGTGGTGGCAAAGGGGTCGTGGAAGCTTGGATTCCTTTTCAGTGTGAAATTTCCGTTTTGGTTGCACGCACGGAAAGCGGAGAGGTTGCGGTTTATGAACCAGCGGAAAACATCCACAAAAATCACATCTTACACTTATCGCTTTCTCCGGCGCGTATTTCTTCAGCCACAGCGCAAGAAGCTTGTCAGCTCGCCTTGAAAATTGCGGAAAAGATTAATTTGGTCGGTTTGTTAGCCGTTGAAATGTTTGTGCAAGAGGGACGAATTTTGGTAAACGAACTTGCACCTCGTCCGCATAACAGTGGCCATCAAACTTTTGACGCGAATCAAACCAGTCAGTTTGAACAACACATTCGTGCCGTCTGTGGTTTGCCATTAGGTGGAACGAAACCGTTGCAACCTTCGGCGATGGTTAATCTTTTAGGCGATCTTTGGCGTCATGGCGCCGAGCCCGATTGGACGAAGGTTTTACAAGATCCAGCAGCCAAATTGCACCTTTACGATAAAGGGCAAGCTGCCCCAGGGCGAAAGATGGGTCATATCACCGTCACCGCGGCAACCGTAGAAGAAGCAAAACAGCGTGCTGAAGCCTTGCACGCAGCACTCTCTGCTTAGTCGACCCATTCCGGTTTCCGCACAAAAAGCAGTGTGGGAATTTGGCCGAGCGCAGCGAAAAGGAGAATCGCTTGGAATACGGGGATGCGCGCTTTGGTTTTAGCAGCATTCGCGATATAGTTTTTTGCCATGACTTCGGAAATCATGACAAAGGCAAAAACAATGGAGAAGAGACAGAGTAGGGCAAAAAGTTTGCGCCAATTTTTTTCATCTTGAATTTTTTCCCACGGAGCGACGATGAGCAGCGCATAGAAAATAAAAAACCAACACTCCATTTGAAGGGCCAAAGGGTAGTGAACGGTTTCTGGCTGCCAGCGTGGCGGAATATGAAAGCTACCCCATGCCCAGCCGCCGACTAAATCTAAAATACCCAAGGCAGCAATCAGTGCGGCAAAGAGGTAACTGGCGGAACGAGCGTAGCGAATGCCACGAAGGGTTGAGGGATGCATGTTAGATGGTTTTTAGAAAAAATTAGGGGCGAAACAAGGCGACATCGCTCCACTCGCCCATGATTCGTCCGTCGCTTTTGACTCCTCCCCAAATCGTCGTGCATTTGGCTTCGAAATGCTCTTTTACCTTGGTTTGTTCGGGCGCAAGGATGCCGCTTAGTGCCAAGACTCCTCCAGGCTTTACGGCGTGAATCAAGTCATCGGCATAGATACAGAGAATATCGCTGATGATATTAGCGAGAACCACCTCAGCAGGCCCAGTCAGCTTAAACCCCTCTTCGAGGCCAGCATGGTAAAAATGAACTTTATCGGCGAGGATGCCATTGTCTTCACGATTAGCGATGCTGACGCGGACGGACTCAGGATCGCGATCGAAACCAGCCACTGAGCTACAGCCGAGCTTGGCCGCAGAGAGGGCTAAAATTCCTGAACCACATCCTGCATCAACGACGCTAACTTTTTCAGCAGGGTGTTGAGACAAGTAATCCATCAATCGAATGGCGCAAAGCCGAGTGGTCGGGTGATCCCCCGTGCCGAAAGCTAAACCTGCATCAAACCAAATGACCGCAGCATCGCTGGGCACAGAATAAGTCTGGCGCATCCAGGCGGGAACCCAGTGAAGTCGACCCTGTTGCCAGGGCTTCAAATGTTCCTTGTAGGCTTCCTTCCAATCTTTCTCCGCTAAAGTGGTCGCTTCGTAAGCCTCAGGAAGTTTTTTGAACGCTTTTCTTAAGATGAACCAAGCCTTATCAGCCTCATCTTTATCATCAAAATACCCCATCACGAAGTGGGGCTTACCTGGGCCTTCATGAAATAACATCCAAGGCGAACGGGTTAACTCACAAAAATAATCTTCCAATGGCTGGACGTAGTCTTCGTGGATTGGGCAACGTAATTCAATCATCGGGTAGGCAATCTCTCAGCGAGCTCGGCGATAACTTTGGGTAGAAGCTGATGTTCGGCTTGGTGAATTTTCTGAGCAAATGTTTCTAAAGTATCATCGGCTGTCCGTGGAACGCGGGCTTGTCCGAGATGACCACCTTCATCGACGGCTTCGGTAACCCAGTGCACTGTACAACCACCTTCGGCAGAACCAGCACGCCAAGTTTGTCCAATGCCATCTAGTCCAGGGAATAAAGGAAGTAGAGTCGGGTGGAGATTAATGATTCTTCCGGCAAAGGGATGAAGGAGTGGAGATTTTAACACCCGCATAAAGCCAGCGAGGACAACTAAATCAATTTGATCATCAATGAGTGCCTGCGCCCAGGCTGCCTCCCGTTCGGGAGAAAACTTTGTCTTAAATGGACCAGGATCGAGATAATGAGCGGGCACTCCGTAAATCGGGCCCAACTTCAACATCGGCGCGGTAGGAATGTCACAGTAGATTCCTGCGACCACGGCTTTGCCGAGCCGACCTTCTTTTTGGGCACGTAGTACCGCATCGGCATTTGAGCCTCGACCTGAACCCAGCAGTGCAACACGCATGATTAACCATGTTCTGGAGAAGGGCCTCTGGGCAATGGGATTTTCGGGTGAAAGAAAAAAAGAAGAAAAAGTTAATTCAAACTTTGCTCCGGCGGGTCTTTGGGTGATAATTCATAAGTTTCATCACCATGGACCGCCGCGAGTTCTTTCGCTTAACCGCTTTAACTACTTTAAGTGCTACACTTTTACCAGGTTGTGCGAGCAGCGGTTCCTCATCATCGGGTGGAAGTTCGCCCACGGTATCTTCGCCTGATACCTCACCGCCTGCAAATTTTAATGGGCGAAAAACTCTTCTCGGAATTGATGTTCTAGAGGCTGACGGATTTAGCTCTCTCCAAGGTCAACGCGTAGGATTGGTAACACACAAAGCTGGCGTTAATGGCCGAGGGCAACGTACCGTTGATGTTTTAGCCCGAGCTCCAGGAGTGAAGCTGACCAAGTTATTCGGCCCAGAGCATGGCATTGATGGTAATGCTGCGGCCGAGGTTGTCGTGAAAAATGCACGTGATGCACGGACGGGTTTACCGATTTATTCCTTGTACGGTGCAACGCGTCGGCCAACGCCTGAAATGTTAGAGGGCCTAGATGTTATCGTCATCGATTTTCAAGATATTGG
>RFOO01000145.1 GCA_009926645.1 bacterium
GTTTTGCCCCTCGAAATATTTTTCACTCGTGACGAAAAAACCAAATTCATCCCTGGAGAAATTCGTCGCAGCACCCAAGCCGGTTGGATTGAGACCAGCACTCCCGTCGGACGTGCACCGATTGAAATCGCCGTCGGTACGCGACGCAATGCCATCACACTCAATTTCCCCGATGGCACCGCTAAAACATTAAATGACAATAATTGTCTCATCGAAATTATGCTGCCCGACGGCAATCGCCAAGGGCTCGCGTTGATTTCGAATTGGAGAAAAATTCGCCCACTCAATCTGGGCATCGGAGGGCTTGAAAAAGAAAATGATACAGGCGTCGTCCATCTCGCTAACTGGGCTGAACCTGCTATCTTAGCCTTTATCGCCTCCGAAGGTTCAATCGGACTCTTCCCCGCCGACCACGAGTTCCCCGATCGCGACCTTGCTTCTCTGCGTGCAACGCGCTCATTACTCGAAACCGACCTCTTGCGACTGGAGAAAGCGGCTGGCCCGAACTCACCCTCTTACGAACGAATCAAATCTCGCCGTCAAAAATTCACCGAAGGAAATTTCATTCAGGCCGGAGCCCCTTGGCAGGCTATCCTCGCCCCAAAGGCGAAGCGATTAGCCCCCTCCTGGAATTCAAATAAATCATGCAAGTGGAACGACTCATCGCCCGTATCCGCGGACAACTCGAAGTCGGCACGCCCGACCTCGAAGCCCGTTCGCTGGCTAATGAGTACTCCACTCTATGTCTCCGCCTTCGTGAGCGACTCGAACAATGCAACACATTGATTCGCGCAGGCAATGACAACGCCGCCCTACAAGTGGCTGAATCGGAGCCCGATTTGTTGTCAGTCTGTGCTCAGCTCAGTTTTTCCGAGGCGGAACGCTGGAACAATCTTTGCCGCGAACGTGGACTACCTGCGGGTTTCCTTTTTGATGACCAACAAATTCTAGCCGTCGAAGCTCTTTATGGCAAAACCATCGGCGAAAATCACCCACTTTACCGCGACTACCGTCAAGCGATGCGACAGCGCGACGAAGATCGCGCTCTCACGATTCTTCGTTCGATTGTTCGACTCAATCCAGACGACCCTACGGCACGCTCTGAACTCAATCGTCTCTCCGAAAAATTCCTGCGGGATGCACTGACTCGCGTCGTTACCCTCTTCCAAGAAGGTCAACGCCCCGAAGCCATTGAACTCATGGATCGAATGGAGCGCTTCGGCGCCCAACACTTATCGGAAGACTCGCGTTGGGAAAATGCCCGACAACTTCGCATCCTCTACCTTCGAGAAAAAGCCGAAGAGCAAATCCTACAACTTCTCCAAGAAGCCACACTCGCACATCAACAAGAACTATGGGAAAAATGCGCCAACGCCATTGGACGCATTCGTAACCTCGAGCGCGACCATCAGGTGAAGTTAAAAGCACACACCCTGAGCGAATTAGAGAGACATGAAAAGTGGGCAGGCCAACTTGCCGCCGAGGCCGAAGCGGAAGCCAGCGCCCGAGCTACCGTGGAAAACCTGCTCCAAGAATGGCAAACTTTACAAAAAGATCCACCGCGTGGCACCTCTCTAGCGGTCATTATCTCTCGCCATAATCAGTGGCTCCAGCGCGCCGAAAATGTCTCCGCTCGTTTACCAGAAAACTTAATTCGCGAAGTTCAAGACCATCGCAACCTCGTCCGTCGCAAACTGAGTCGCCGCTTTGCCTTCTTTATCACCCAAGGAGTCGTCGCACTCTCAATCATTACGGGAATTGCCCTCTACGGATATAATCAATATCAACTTCGTCTGAAAGCTCGAGCGGAGCTCATCGAAGTGCAAAAGCTCGCCGATAGTTGGGAAACACTGTCCGCCGTAGCCAAGTTAGAACAAATTAAATCCGCTCCTCGCTTAATCCCGATGGAGCAAGCGATGGTCGAAGAAATCAAGAAGTTGAAACAACAACTCGAGGAGCAACGGGCCGCCGAAATTAAACTTCAAGCCGAAGCAACCTACTTAGCTGATCGTCAAAAAGAAGGCATTGATGCGAGCAATTTTGCCGAAATCACCCAACGCACCACCGCTTACATCGAGGCTTTGGCCCAGCTGAACTTTTAGCAACATGCACCAAAGTTTCGGAGACAAGTCGCCAAGAACTCTCCGACCTTCGTCTCAAATTAAAGAACGCTCTCGGTGACGGCGATACTGCCATGAATATCGTAGCCACCAATGAGGCCATGGCAGCCTTGGATGCTCTCTTGAAAAAGCTCACGGTCGCTGGCGAAAAAAACCTCGAAGAACCTCAAGCGGAATTAGAAAACGCCCGCAAACGTTTCTTGAGCGAAAAAAAGGTCTTAACCACCTTAAATCTCATCAACGGCGCGAACGACTTGCCGAGCTACCTCAACGCCCTCAATGCGATTTCAAAAAATGGTTCTGAAAAACCCGACCTCGTTAAGAACGCAGCCTTCGTTGCTTTTCAGTTTGAAAAATTAAATAACCTCCCTCGTTCCTGCCTCGCACCCCATGTGGCGGCAATGTGGGATGGAATCCCTCGCTCCGACCCCCAAGGAGATTTTATGGCCAACAACCTTTCGGCCGTTGAATCCAAAATCTTAAACGACCTCGCCAATGAGGCTGGCTTTGCCTCTCTGCGCCGTTTCAACATCTACCTTACCTCGGGACAAGGCACCCGTATGGTGCGACAAGTCTTCATTATAGGTGACTTAATCACGCAGCGAAATCGCATCAACGATGGCATTGAATTCATCGTCAAAGGTCATGAAATCACTCGCGAGGGTGAAATTATCGAGAACGCCTGGAGCCGCCGCGAATTCAATCTCGATAAACCGAACAGTATTAAATCGGGCGAGGAATTAATCGAAACTAACCCGCTTCCTGAACTCGAATACCTCCGACAGTTTGCTCGCCTCTACGATACTAAAAATCGTAAGCTAACTGAACCGATTATTCGCAAACTCGACTTAATTCGCAATCACAGTTCGCCGTACCTCGAATTGCGTGCCTTCGAGATGCAAGAACTTTTCAAGTTAGCGGAGCTTCGACCTGAAATCTGGGGCACGCTTTATTCCCCTTCAGCTCTTCGCGATTCCGATCAACTGCGTCGCATCACCCAAAACGCGATGGGGCCCTATGATTTTCTTTTCAAAGATAAATGGGCCGATGTGCAAAAAGATCTCCGCGCTTTCTTTGCGAAGAGCAAGTCGCCTGTTTCCTACGCGGACGAAGCCCGTTTTTGGCGCTCGACCATCAATATTCTCCGTACTTATAAATCAATTTTAGCAGGCTCAGTGACACAGCAAGGACAGCCTATCTTAAGGGAAAAAGTAACCAATGTAGCCCTCTTCGGCATCGATAAAGACGGCAAACCTTCCATCCTCTTCCGCGTCGATGAGGAAGGCTCACTCATTCGAGTCAATGAGCCTGCCCCCTTATCCCCTCTGGTTCGTCTTTCGGGAACGGTTACCGAAGCTGCCCAAACCGCCGGCATCCCTACCGGACTCACCCCACCCGAAGGTGGCTGGGAATCCATTCTCCAAGGTCGCGATCTCTAAAGCCATGGCCAAACCCTCACAATTTCGTCTGCGCTGGAAAGGTACCGTTTCCGGTCCATTCACTCTCGGAAAAA
>RFOO01000146.1 GCA_009926645.1 bacterium
GCAGGATAACCAAAGACTCCATGGGCGGCTCGTCGCTGTATTGCTTCCACCACAGCTGGCGGAGAAACAAAATCCATATCGGCAATCCAACAAGGAATAATATCCCGGTTAGCATACTTATGCCACTTCGTGCTGTCCGTGCCTGCTCGCTCGGGGCAGCTGTCAAAATTGAAAGCCATAACTAGGGTGAACCTTGGATTGAACCGCGATGCGGGTAAACGCAATTTATACGAAGAACCTCCCAGTAGGTAAAGAAATCCCGACGCAAAAAAGTCAGCGATGACAAAACTTTTCTCCGACCATCTAGGCCATGTCACTCCTCGATGACCTCGACCGCGGGCTGCTTGACTTGATTTTCCCAAGGGATTGTGCCGTGACGCAAGAGCCCATGGATGAAGGCGAAAGGCTTCATCTCTCCGATGCTGGCTTAGCCTTGCTTCCCCGGATTTTCGACCCCCGTTGCTTTACTTGTGGCCATCCCTTTGACGGATGGCTCGAGGGAGATCGGACCTGCCCCCACTGCCTCGACCTTAATCCCGCCTTTCACCGTGCACTTTGCGCATTTCGCGCCCAAGGCCCAGTTCGCCACATCATCCACCGATTCAAATACGAAAAATCCCCCTACCTAGCTGATGACCTTGTCGCGGCGGCCATTCAAGACACCGCCTTTCGTCGTCACCTCGCTGGCTCCCATTTAATCCCTGTACCTTTATACCGGACACGATTGCAAGATCGCGGATACAACCAAGCGGAAAGAATCACCCGTACTTTAGCACAAAAAATTCCTGGCTGTTCTTGGTCGCCCGCCCTTCTCAAAAAACACCCGACGGCTTCCCAAACTCGACTTGGACGCGAAGAACGACGGAGAAACGTCGCCGAAGCCTTTTCGGTAAATCCAAACTACCCTATTCGACCAGACATCCGCTATGTGGTCATCGATGATGTACTAACCACGGGATCAACTTTACACGCTTGTGCCAAAACTCTTCGCCAAGCTGGTGCTTCAATGGTTGATGCCGCGGCCCTCGCTCATGGCTAACGTTTTCTGTAAAACATCTTCCGAGAATCCCATACGCTGCACAATAAATTGCCTCATATCCGAAGCCAAAGGCGCGCGAAAAGTACGCTGAAAATGTGGTGCTTTAAATTCTAATTGGTTAGCGTGCAGAGCCTGACGTTCTAATGCACACTGTTTAGCCAAACGCTCAGTCCAACCGTGTTCAACAAATTCTAAATACAACGAATCATCTCCACCATAAAGCTTATCTCCGACAATAGGATGCCCTAACCATTGAGCGTGAATACGAATTTGGTGCTTACGTCCGGTGTGCGGTTGAACGCGAAGCAGACTAAAGCCCTGACTTGACAAAAGAGGTTCAAAAAAAGTGGCAGCCGCTAAAGTGCCCGGGCCCGTGCGAACCGCCGATTTCACTGCGACTTTACTGGTTTCATCTGGCCCCAAAGGCTGGTCCACCTGCACAGGCTCTTTTAATTCACCCTGCACCAACGCATAATAGGTTTTAGTCACCCAGCGACGTTCCATCGCGGTCTGCGAAAGCGATGCAGCCTTCGCATTTTTAGCGATTAAAATGATCCCACTGGTTTCACGATCGAGGCGACTGACCAGGTGCAAGGTCTCCAAGCCTCGCCACTCGCGCACCGCACCAACCAACGACGACCAAGGTCCGTCCTTGGAAGGATGGCAAACTAACCACCCAGGCTTATCGAAAACTAAAAAATCATCATCCTCTTCGATAAGCCACTCAGGCAATACAGCGGGATCAACCTTGGGTGCAGGTCGATGCGGGATAGCCATGTCATCCATACTCATCAGCTTAGCGAAACCGATCCTGGAGAGAGTGATCGACTAATTTTTTCCCGTGATAATGGGCGAGAATTTCCCCAGCGAGATAGAGCGAGCCGATGGCCAAAATGGTTTCGCCTGAAGCTGTACAAACTTGGGCTGCAGGGAAAAGAGTGGCGACCGAAGCCTGACTTACCTTGCCCCAAAAAGGAGGTGGAACCAATTTACTCAATTCTTCAACTGAACAAGCACGCTCGTGATGAGGTTGTACGAGTATTATTTCGCCAGCGTATTTCGAGACTGCTTGCAGTAGCGCCTGAGCTCGGTCTAACCCCAAGGCCCCCACAATCACCGTAGGTTGATTGAGTTTCGCCAACAAGGATTCAGTCATACGAATGCCTTCCTCGTTATGCGAGCCATCCACGATTAAAGTTCGCCCATCGAGCAAGGGCAACTTCTGCCAGCGCCCCGCCCACTCAACATTCTGTAAAGCCGATTGAGCAGAGGCCGCATGAATGGGGAAACGCGTAGCCAACTCACAAGCCAACCAAGCCGCACCCGCATTCCATCGTTGATGCTCTCCGGGTAAATTCGTCAGCGGAAGATTTTCCCCAAAACGATCCCGCACAAAATAAACGGGTGCTCCGACCTGCTTTGCTTTCTCCACCATCACCCGTTCAGCCTGCAACGGCAATCGACTAAGCACACACGGCACGCCTGATTTAATGATTCCAGCTTTCTCTCCAGCAATCAACTCGAGGGTATTTCCTAAATATTCCTGATGATCAAAGCCGATTGAAGTAATCACGGTCACCTCGGGTCGGCAAAGATTGGTCGCATCGAGACGACCTCCCATTCCTGTTTCTAAAATAATAATATCTACTTTTTGCTTCTGAAACTCTCGCCAAGCCAACACGGTCATGAGTTCAAAAAAAGTGGGCGCAGAATCCGGGTTTGCGGCCAACAACGCTTCATAATGCGGACGCAGCTCCTCCACCCCGGCAACGATGTCCAACTCAGGAGTAGGCGTGCGATTGATTTGAATGCGCTCTCCAATTTCAATCAGGTGCGGACTGGTATATAATCCTGTTTTCCGACCCTCCGCTCGTTGGATCGCTTCAATCATCGCACTCGTTGAACCCTTGCCATTCGTACCAGCAATATGAATACAAGGTATGGCACGCTCGGGATGATGTAGGCGAGCGGCCAACTGCTCCATACGTGCGAGACCCAAGGAAGAGCCTCGATTTCGTAGACTCGTTAACCAGTGGATTGTCTCGGCCGCATTCATTTCGGCCACAATGTATTAGGCCGCGCGACCCTTGGCAACTTTCGGAGAGCGATGAGCCAGAGCGCGAAGCAAACTAGCTAATTTCACCTTCATCTCTTTGCGAGGAACAATCATGTCGATTAAGCCACGCTTGAGCAGGAATTCCGAAGTCTGGAATCCTTCGGGTAAATCTTGATTGGTTGTCTCTTTGATAACGCGTGCACCAGCAAAACCAATCAGGGCACCAGGTTCAGCCACAATCACATCGCCCAAGGTTGCATAACTGGCCATCACACCGGCCATCGTTGGGTTGGTTAGCACTGCGATGTAAGGTAAACGTGCCGCCCGTAATTTGGCCAGAGCAGCACTCGTCTTCGCCATTTGCATTAAAGATAAAATGCCTTCCTGCATGCGAGCTCCACCCGAAGCACAAACGACAATACAGGGACATTTCATTTTAATCGCGCGCTCAATGGCTCGCGTCACTTTTTCGCCAGCTACTGAACCCATGGAAGCGCCCATGAAAGAAAAATCCATAATCGCCAAGGA
>RFOO01000147.1 GCA_009926645.1 bacterium
AATCCCGAAGCCAAACCTGAGCA
Source organism: bacterium (assembly GCA_009926645.1). Taxonomy (GTDB): domain Bacteria; phylum Verrucomicrobiota; class Verrucomicrobiia; order Opitutales; family UBA953; genus UBA953. Next base: position 24 of record RFOO01000147.1, read on the forward strand.
CCTCGTGCACAACGCGGTTCTTGGATCTATTTACGCCCAAAGCGCACTCGGCATCGCTCAACCCCGAGTCGGGTTGCTAACGGTTGGAACCGAAGAAGGAAAAGGTGGTGCTCGCATTAATCGCACTCACTCCATTCTCAAAGCCATGGGTGATAAGATTAATTATGTCGGGCCCGTTGAAGGTTTTGATGTTTTCGGGGATGCTTGCGATGTTGTGGTTACCGATGGATTTACTGGTAATGTAATTCTTAAAACCATTGAAGGCCTCGTATACATGCTTCGCGACATGGTCGGCCAAAAGGTTAAAAGTAACCCCGTCTATCTGGCAGGCGGTATTGCCATGTTCCCCCTTTTGCGAGAACTCAAAGGCAAACTTAAACCCGAACAGTATGGGGGCGCACCTCTTTTAGGACTTTCAGGATTAGTCATGAAGGCTCATGGTTCGAGTAATCGACAAAGTATTGCGAGTGCCATTCGACTTGGAATGGAGGCACTGGGACATGGAGCCAATCGTCGCATGTTAGCAGCTTTAGCCGAGGCTAATACCGTTATTTCTTCGATACCTGTCGAAGAGTGAGGATTTTTGTTCACTTCTAGCCCAGTCGGGGCTTACCTCTATGCCTTTGATGAATCCAGCACTTCCATCGGTCTTCATCCGTGCTCTCGGAGTATACACCCCAGAAAAGAAACTCACCAATGAAGATCTTTCCAAGATGGTGGATACCAATGACGAATGGATTAAAAGTCGTTCCGGCATTTCCGAACGGCGCATCGCTGGACCGCATGAAAACCCTTCAGACATGGGAGCATGGGCTGCAGCCAATGCACTTAAAAATGCTGCCTTAAAACCAGAGGATATCGATTTGCTGATTGTAGCAACGATGACGCCTGATGTTCCCTTCCCCTCAACGGCATGCCTCCTTCAAGCCAAACTTGGTTTACGAAGAGACATTCCCTGCTTTGATATTTCTGCAGCTTGTTCCGGTTTTGTTTTCGCTCTTCAAGTTGGTCACGACATGATGCGTTCAGGCAACTATCAACGTGCATTAATTATCGGGAGTGAAAAACTTTCTGGCGTGTTAAATTGGGAAGATCGTACCACGTGCGTACTTTTTGGCGATGGAGCTGGAGCGGCGATTCTCGAAAAAACTTCTGAGCCCAATGTAGGCATTCTCGGTAACCTTCTCGGTTCCGATGGAACCAACGCCGAATTGATTCACAGTGTAGCAGGCGGTTCTGCTAAACCGACCACGCCCGAGACATTACAAAATCGGGAACACTGTTTGCGCATGAACGGCAAAGAAGTTTTCAAGCTCGCCGTTCGGGTTATGTCCGAATCGTGCGAAAGAGTCCTAAAACAATGTGGCGTGAGTTCCGACCAAGTAGCCTGGTTCATTCCCCACCAAGCTAATTATCGCATTTTAGAAGCGGTCGCAGGACAACTTAATGTCGGATTGGACCGTTTTCCGTCAAATTTAGACCGCTTTGGCAATACCTCGGCCGCCTCAATCCCTTTAGCCCTTGAAGAGGCTTGGCGAAAAGGAAAAATCAAGCACGGTGACTTAATCCTACTCGTCGCCTTTGGCTCCGGACTCACCTGGGGCGCTACCCTACTTCGCTGGCATGAACCTAAAAAATAAAATTTTCCCCCTTCTTTTCGGACTTCTTCTGGCGACAACCTGCCAAGCTGAATTCGTTTTCAAAAATGATCGCTGGCAAGTTAAAGAAAATACAACCAGTGACGTCACTCCTGCCTCTGACCTTCCTCGGGTTCTCGAGTTAATGAATCGAGCTTCAGCTGCGATGGCTGAAGAAAGATATTCTCGTGCCATCGACTTGTGGGATGAACTCGCCGAGAAACAACATGGAAAAGAAGCCGAAGCCGTAGCTCTGCTTAATCGCGCACGCGTTCACATTTTACGTGGACAGTTTGAACCTGCCGAAAAAGAGGACCTTGATGAAATTTTCAAACGTCACTCCAATTATGTTAATTTTGGCGAAGTCATAGAAGTTACATTCGATGTCGCGAATCGTCTAGCCGCTGGAGAACGTCCACATCTTGGAGGATGGATGCCTTGGTTTAAAGACCGACTTCATGCTCTATCGGTCTACGAGAAAGTGATAAAAAATGCCCCGAATGGACCTTTGGCCGATAAGGCACTGATACGCATGGCTCGACTCGCAAACGCCGAGGGACGCACTGAAGAAACGGCGAATGCCCTTGAACGCATTATTAGCGATTACCCCAATTCTAAATTTGCCCCCGAAGCCCTCGAGCGTCTCGCCAAAATGCGGAGTGAGGAGTCTTTGGGAGCGGACTGGGATCAAGCTAAGATGATGGCTGCCGCCGACCACTGGCGCACCTTAATCAATCAATTCCCCAACGATCCTCGGGCCAAAGAAGCAAGAGAACAAATTAAAATACTCATGGATCGAGCTGCGCGAGCACGACTCAATTTAGCCAAGTTCTACTGGTTCAAACGCAATAACCCTGAGGCGGCAAAACTGATGGCCAACGCATCGCGCAGTCTTGCACCCAACTCCGAAGCGGCCCGTGAAGCAGAAAAGTTGCTCATTGATATTCAAAGCTTCCCTAATCCTCCAGTGTCTTTAGCTGATCGCATTCTCGGTCCTTATCCACGCCCATCCTCCAATACGGAGTTAAAACCAAAAGTCGTGGGAGATGAAATGGATGAATTAGGATTTAGAAAAGAATCTCCTGCCGGCACTTCGACGAAAAATCCATGAAACCTTTTCCTAAGTGGCTTTCACTGTTTCTTGGCCTAGCCAGTCTCTTCCTTGCGGGCTGCGCTGCGTACCAATGGGGTGGGCCCAAGCCAGCTTTTCATTCTATTGAAATTGCTACCGTTAAGAATTCGACTTCGCGCCCTGGAACCCATGCCGTACTTCAACAAAAACTCATCGAATTTTTTGCGGCCGATCCTCGTGTCAAAATTGGCACTGGCGATGCTAAGTTAGAAACGGAAATCATTGAATACTCTCGGGCTGGACAAACCACGAGTTCAACCGATTCTTACACTTACACCAGTTTTCGAATCACCATCAAGGTGCAGTGCACGCTAACCACTAACGAAGGAAAGAAGGTCCTGTTCAAGAATCGCCCCTTCTCTGCTTCCGCAACCCTGCAACCGATTGGTGACAGTGCCGCCGAAGAAAGAAGCTTAGGCCCCACCCTTTTTGCCGATATTGTTTCACAAATTCGTCAGGCTTCCACGACCGCTTGGTAATCCATGCCCTCACTGATTATTGCCCCCTCGCTTCTAGCCGCCAACCACGGTGAGTTTGCGCAAGGCATTCAGATGATTGAGGAGGCGGGGCTGGGCTGGGTGCATCTCGATGTGATGGATGGACACTTTGTGCCGAATATTAGTTTCGGTCCACAACTCGTCGCCGACCTCCGTCCTCGCACTTCTTTATTTTTTGACGTCCATCTGATGTTACAAAAGCCCGACCGATTTGTGGAGGCCTTTGTCAAAGCTGGATCACAACGACTAACCGTTCATGTGGAGGCAGACCATGACGTGGCTCAAACTCTCAAAATAATCCGCGAG
>RFOO01000148.1 GCA_009926645.1 bacterium
GAAGCCAAAGCGAAAAATCTCGAGGTTAAAATCGGAAAATTCCAATTAGCTGGAAATGGTCGAGCCATCGCTACCGATGCTACGACAGGCTTCGTGAAAGTGATTGCCGATGCTAAATCCGATAAAGTTCTCGGCGTTCAAATTGTGGCTCGCGGTGCTTCTGAAATGATTGCTGCAGCCTGTGCTCATATGGAGTATGGTGGCAGTGCGGAAGACATTGCACGCACCTGTTTTGCCCACCCTACCGTGAGCGAATCCTTCAAAGAAGCTGCTATGGCGGTTTCCAAGATGAGCATTCACTCGCTGTAAATTCGAGTACATCTCCTTCACAGGGTGCTCCGGCACCCTTTTTTTGTATCCCCATACTTTCAAGGGAACCACTGAGCCGCTAAAATGGGGGCCAGGCTGACCACGGCACACGGGGAGCTTGACTGCCGTTGCTTCCTTCCGGACCTGGCGGGGTTCGTCGGCACCCATTGCATGGGGCCTGGCTGACTTGTATTCCTAGTCCGTTATTCCCTTCTTTTCAATCACCAACTTCCCCTCTAATGATTCGACCTTAAACATGGCCGAAATTCCAAAGTCCTACGAACCTCAAGGTGTCGAACAAAAGTGGTATCCCCGGTGGGTCGATGCTGGTTGCTTTGCGGGTAAGGTCGACCCCTCCCGTGAGCCTTTTGCGGTCATGATTCCGCCTCCTAATGTGACAGGAGTTTTGCACATGGGACACCTGCTCAACAACACCTTGCAAGACATCATGATTCGTCGAGCACGGCAGGAAGGTAAATCTGCCCTTTGGCTTCCTGGCACCGATCACGCAGGAATTGCGACACAATCTCGGGTCGAGAAAGAGTTAAAACAAAAATATGGAAAAACTCGGCACGACCTCGGTCGAGAAAAGTTTATCGAAATGGCCTCCGCTTGGCGCGATAAGCATGGAGGTATTATTTTAGACCAGTTGCGCAAACTGGGAGCTTCATGCGATTGGGATCGTAAAGTACACACACTGGATGAGGGCTACTCGCAAGCCGTACTCCAAGCCTTTGTTACCTTATACGAGCGTGGCTATGTTTATCGCGGTAAACGTATGGTGAATTGGTGCCCTGTCTCGCAAACAGGCTTGTCGGATGAGGAAGTTATCATGAAGCCCTCGCAGGGTTCGCTTTACAAAATGCGCTACGAGGTGGTGGAAAAGCCTGGTACATTTTTGGAAATTTCGACAACTCGCCCCGAAACGATTCCTGGCGATACGGGTGTCGCGGTTCATCCTGAAGACGAGAGATATAAAGACCTGATTGGTCTTCACGTTTGGCGCCCCTTCCCTCGCAGTCCTATTCCCATCATTGGAGATACCGTTGTGGATCGAACATTTGGCACAGGTGTTCTCAAGGTAACTCCGGCTCATGATCGAACTGACTTCGATATTGGAAAACGCCATCAGCTACCCGTACTCGATGTCATGAATCCTGATGGCACGATGAACACAGAAGCTGGACCTCTCGCTGGGCTAGAGAGATTTAAAGCCCGCACCGTGGCGGCCAAACTTCTGGAAGAACTGTGTGCTCTTGTAAAAATAGAACCCTACGAAAACACCGTCGGATTCTCCGAGCGGGCCGATGTACCCATCGAACCACGTCTCAGCGAACAGTGGTTCATTCATTATCCCAAAATTGAAGAAGCCAAACGGGCTGTGACTTCGGGAATGATTCAATTTCATCCTGAGCGTTGGACTAAAACCTACCTGCATTGGCTTGATAACATCCAAGACTGGTGCGTTAGCCGACAGCTCTGGTGGGGTCATCGTATTCCAGTGTGGTATCGCAAAGGAGCCGATCGCAATGATCCGAAGAACCGTCACGTTTCGTTGCAACCTCCCGCTGATTTAAGCAATTGGGAGCAAGATTCCGACGTGCTCGATACCTGGGCCTCTTCGTGGCTTTGGTGTCTCGCAACAATTGGTTGGCGTAAGCCCGGCGAAACCACTCCTGAGCTGAAACACTGGTACCCAACAGGTGCTTTAGCCACTGGACCCGATATTATTTTCCTCTGGGTAGCTCGAATGATTATTGCTGGACTTGAGTTACATGGATCCGAAAAGAAAACTTTAACCGATGAAGAAATTCGTGCACGAATCCCCTTCAAGCGTGTCTACTTCAATGGTATCATTCGTGATAAACTTGGACGCAAGATGTCCAAATCTTTAGGCAACTCCCCTGAACCCTTAGACTTAATTGCTAAATTTGGAGCCGATGGCTTGCGCTTTGGTCTGCTCTCCATTGCACCCAAAGGACAGGATATTCTTTTTGACGAGGAACGGGTTTCCCAAGGTCGCAATTTCTGTAATAAAATTTGGAACGCAGCCCGATTCCGACAAATGTCGGGGCCGATGTCGGACAACCACTCGTTGGAGGCCGTGGTAAAACGTCTGCAGGCAAATCTCATGGATGATGATGATTATGCCATCATTCATGGGTTGGCCGAGTTGACTGATGTGACAGCTCAGAAACTCAATGAACACGAATTTACTGCCTATGTCCAAGCACTCTACGCCTTCTTCTGGGGAGATTTTTGCGATTGGTATGTCGAAGCCTCCAAAGCACGTTTGGCAGACCCCACCCTGCGCGATCATGGTTTAGCCGTGCAGGACTTGGTTTTACGTCAATTCCTACTCCTGCTTCACCCCATAGCCCCCTTTATTACTGAAGAACTTTGGCATTTATTAGGATACGGTACGGAAAAAGAATTTATTCAAAATCAATCTCCAGGTCTAGGTGGTGACCTACTCAAGGCTCTCCGAGGCCACGGAATTAAACTGCAGAATTCTAAAGTGACTGATGTCGCCCACCTGCGTGAATTTGTCGCCGCTATTCGCGCGCTCAAATCACAAGCGAATCAAGCCAATCGCCGAGACTCCTGTATCACGGTTGTCGTTAAAGATGCATCAGCACAAAAAACTTTAGAGACCAATCGTGATAAGATTTACCGTTTAGCAGGTTTGCAGGAAATGAAGCTAACAGTACAATCGGGAGATCGTCCGGGATCTTTAACCGCCTTAGGAACGGTTATTCTGGAGATTGGTGACCATCGCGATGTGGCCGCAGAGCGAGCACGTTTGACAAAAGAACTTGAGAAAATCGAAAAAGCTGTAGCGGCTGGCGAAGCAAAGCTCGCTAATGATGTTTTCGTCTCTAAAGCACCACCAGCAATTCTTGAGGGTGCGCGTAAACAACTCGCCGAAGCAGTAGCCAAGCGAGAAGAAATTGCCCGAATGTTAACTTCGCTTAGTTAACTCTCAGCGAGGCTTGAACCATGACACCCTTAAGCCTCAATCCCTTAGCCAAAGTTTTTTTACCTGAAGGGGGCGATTTTACAAAAGCCCTTCAAAAAACCACACACCTAGGAATCGGCGCTCACCAAGACGACCTAGAGTTCATGGCATACGAGGGTATCCAAACGTGTTATCAAAAGAATGACCTTTGGTTTAGTGGTGTGATTTTGACGGATGGACGTGGCAGCTCTCGGTCTGGTCTTTATCGTGACTGGACAGATGATCAAATCGCCGCC
>RFOO01000149.1 GCA_009926645.1 bacterium
ATGCCGCCAAACAAACAGGAGCTACCGTCTCCGCCATCTTCGTCCCTCCTCCTTTCGCGGCCGATGCGATCTTGGAATGCGTCGATGCTGATCTCGACTTAGCCATTGCGATCACTGAAGGCATTCCCGTGCGTGACATGGTACGAGCTAAAAGAGCGATGCAAGGTCGTCGCACTCGATTGATTGGACCAAACTGCCCTGGTATCGTCACTCCAGGTCGCGGAGAAAAATCTCACGGTGGTTGTCGTATCGGCATCGCCCCAGGGTATATTCATAAGCGTGGCAAAGTTGGCGTCGTCTCACGCTCTGGTACGCTTACTTACGAAGCCGTTTGGCAATTAACCTGCAAAGGTCACGGTCAGTCTACTTGCGTCGGTATTGGTGGCGACCCCGTTAACGGCACTTCACACCTCGATGTGATTAAGCTCTTCAATGAAGACCCTGAAACCGAAGCCATTATCATGATTGGAGAAATCGGTGGTAATGCCGAAGTTGAGGCCGCTCGTTGGATTAAAGAGCACTGCAAGAAACCTGTCGCTGGCTTTATCGCCGGTGCCACCGCACCTGCTGGACGTCGTATGGGCCATGCCGGGGCCGTCATTGGAGGCGCCGAGGATACTGCCGCAGCCAAGATCAAGATCTTCAAGGAATGCGGTATTTCCGTGGCAGCGACTCCTTCCGATATGGCCGACGCGCTCTTGCGCATCTGGAAGGGCTAAATCGAAACCTCATTGTCACAAAAAAGGCCCGCAACTGCGGGCCTTTTTGTTTGAATAATTCATATCATTTTTCATACCCATCATCCATGTGGTATTACCAACAAGGGAATAATCGTATTGGACCTGTGGATGAAGCAATGATTCGCAACCTGCTCGTCTCACAAACTCTCAACGTCAATTCGCTGGTCTGGAAAGAAGGCATGCCTGCTTGGCTACCCGTCAACCAAACCGCTTTGGTAAATGGATTAGTTCTACCTCCTCCCCCCTTACCTGGCTCCTCGAGTGCAGCACCCAAGGACCGCGTCATCTACGTTATTCTGGCAATTTTTCTTGGGTCACTCGGTATCCATAACTTTTTTGCCGGCTATAAACGAAACGCCATTATCCAGCTCATCATCACACTCGCGACCTGTTTCATAGCTTCATTTGTCACTTGGATTTGGGCAATTATTGAAGCCTGTACGGTAACCAAAGACGCTGATGGCGTAGATTTCAAATAACCCTTTTTATCATGAACAACGCTACTCCTCCCCCCACACCTCAGCCCGTTACTGGAGCACCTAAAGGTCGTATTGTCTACATACTCTTGGCGGTCTTTTTAGGTCACCTGGGTATTCATAACTTCTTTGCTGGCTACAAACGTAATGCCATCATCCAACTCGTCGTTACCATTGTGACGTGCGGTTTTGGCGGCCTTGTCACTTGGATTTGGGCAATTGTCGAAGCTTGTACCGTTACCAAGGATGCCGACGGAGTAAATTTCAGTTAATCAAAAGTACTTCTCAGCAAGTAAAAGGCCCGCAACTGCGGGCCTTTTTGTTTTCTGGAAACTTGGTCAAATTACTGAGCAACGTAGGCGAGAGACTGTGCCGTCTTTTCAATCGCTGAAGACCCTTCCAATAAATCAGCAATGGGATCCCATTTGCCACTGATGAGACTTTCGCGAGCCGAAGCGGGAATCGAGGCCTTCCAGGTTTTGTCGCCCGCACGAACAGTCATTTTCTCTAAATCGATGGCAACTTCAGTTCCCGGATTTTTTTGAACGAAAAGATTTAACTCGGCTAAATCCTCTTTAGACAAGGTAACACAAGGTACACCCAAAGCTGTCGAATTGCCAAAAAAGATTTCGGCAAAACTTCCTCCCACTAAAGCGGTGAAACCAAAACGCCAGAGAGACTGAGGAGCGTGTTCACGCGAACTGCCACAGCCAAAGTTAAACCCAACCACCATCACGCCTTTTTTGTCTTTGGCAATTCGAGCAGCTTGCTCGCTATTCAAAGGGTGTGGACGGTCTTTACCATCAGGGCCTGTGCGTTCATCGCGAAAAGCGTGCTCGCCGAGACCTTCAAAAGTTACGCAACGCAAAAAGCGTGCAGGAATGATTCGATCGGTGTCGATATCGTCTCCAGGCACGGCGAGAGCAGGAGCTTTTACTTGGGTAATTTTTGCGAGAGACATATTAAGAATAAGGATAAAAAATTAGGAACGGATGACACACAGAGGCATAGCCAAAGCATTAGCCAGAGACTCGAGGCGACTTTCAGCGATGGCAGGATTGACTGAGGCATCAGCCATAAGCAAAGCATGGCCATCGACCACCCAAGGCAAAGTCACGGTACAAACTGGCTTCCCCTGATAATGAGCATCGACCACAACGTTTTGTTTAACGGTAAGATTCTCCGCCGCACTCGCAGCTAAAACATCGTCGCCTTGAGCCACACGATGGAGCACACGCTGTAAAGCTGGAGAAATCGTTTCCATTAAACCTTAAAAATTTCGCGAGCGTCGGAAACTTGTCCTGTTATAGCTGCGGCGGCGACCATCAGCGGACTCATCAGCACTGTACGACCCGTTTGCGAACCTTGACGGCCTTTGAAGTTACGATTGGAAGAACTAGCGCAAAGTTGATCGCCAACCAGTTTATCTGGGTTCATGGCCAAACACATCGAACAACCTGCACCGCGCCATTCAAATCCCGCATCGATGAAAACTTTGTCCAAGCCCTCTTTGACAGCCTGAATCGCGGTCAGTTGCGAACCTGGCACAACGATCGCTTTGACGGTTGGGCTGACTTTATGGCCTTTCAGATATTTAGCCACTTCGCGTAAATCAGAAATCCGTCCATTGGTACAGGAGCCCAAGAATGCAACGTCGACCTTTGTACCCTTGATCGGGGTGCTAGGAGAAAGCTTCATGTGCTTATAGGCATCTTCTGCCGTCGCACGGTCAGCCGCATTGAGCGACTCCAAGGCAGGCATCTTTTCATCAATGAAAATAGCCTGACCAGGCGTGATACCCCAAGTCACCGTCGGACGAATATCTTCCGCACGGTAAACTTTGATATCGTCGTATTTACAATCAGGGTCGGAGGCAAAAGACTTCCAACGGGCTACCGCGGCATCCCAATCGGTAGCTTTGGGGGCATAGGGACGTCCTTTAATGTATTCGAAGGTCTTCTCGTCAGGGTTAACATAACCACAGCGAGCACCACCTTCGATAGACATGTTACAAACTGTCATCCGCTCCTCGAGGGAGAAATGATCAAAGGTTGAACCCGCATATTCGTAGGCAAAGCCAATACCACCATTCACTCCCAGATCGCGAATGATATGCAAAATCACATCTTTTGCATAAACGCCTGGGCGAAGTTTGCCGTTCACTTCAATACGGCGAACTTTCAGAGGACTTAAAGAAAGTGTCTGCGTAGCCAGTACATCACGTACCTGAGTTGTCCCAATACCGAAAGCAATGGCTCCAAAGGCACCATGGGTAGCGGTATGTGAGTCGCCACAAGCAATCGTTGTCCCTGGTTGGGTAAT
>RFOO01000150.1 GCA_009926645.1 bacterium
TGAAGCTAAATCATGAATCCAAAGGAAAGGCATGAGTCGCAACTCAACCGTGGTTTGGAAGGCAGTATAGAGACCAAAGAACACAGGAATCTGAATAAAGATCGGTAAACAACCAGCGAAGGGATTAATCTTATGCTCTTGGTAGAGTTTCATCATCTCCTTATTCATCTTTTCGGAGTTATCCTTGTACTTCTCACGAATTTCTTTCATCGGACCAGCAAACTGCTGCATTTTTTTCGCACTTCTCTGCTGTGCTGCCGTCAAGGGCCAGGTGATTAACTTAATCAAAATCGTCAGCAGAACAATGGCCCACCCCCATGACCACGACCCAGTCCATTCCAACAAAGCGTGAACACCGCCTAAACAAGCGAGGAGTAATTTACAAATCGCACTGAAAGAAATAAATCCGAGGATTTTGGAGAACTGCAACACCGCTACTTGTCCATCAGGTAGAGCTGCAACACGGGCATACTCTTTGGGGCCAACAAAAAAATCTCCCTCCGTGATTACAGATAAATCAGCTGCAGGCACTCCCTCCCAATAAGCAAAGGCCTGAATACCTAAATCGGTTTCATTAAACTTCACTGGACGGGCCAATAACTCGGCGCGATTACCTCGTTGAGCCGCTTCAACACGTATGATCGAAGCAAAGAAATGATTGCCCGAAGAAACCCAATTAAAAGGCTTCCCCGCTGCAACAATGGGATGCTCTTTTTCAGCTTTGTGTGCCCCCAGACCAAGGAAGCCACTCGAATCCTTAAACTTAGAGATATTTACGTGAGAAAGCTCGTCTCCATTATCTGCTAAGACCGAGAGAAATTGGTGAATTGTATCACCCTGTGAGTGCTGCCAGCAACCGGTAGAAAACCAAACACGCGAGGGAATCGCACTAGGAGCAGCAGGAACTACTTTCGTATAAAAACGAATGGAGTGTGGCTCAACGCCCTCTTTTTCTTCAGCTAAAGTAAAGGTGCGCGTTACTTTAGAGCCATCTGGTAAAATACCTTCGTAACTTATGGAACGAGCAGAAGCTTCGACTAATTTAAATTCGCTGTAAACAGGTTCCAACTGATTCGTCGCCCGATTAACCACAGCCAAAGCCATCGCCGCATCAACATTGCCGACATTAAAGACAACCGTGGACTTTCGAGATAAATCGGCAGGCTGTTGCAAAAGTTCAACTTTCTCAATTGCGCCACCTCGCGAGGTAAATGTTGCGCGAATGTGCTTGTTCTCGAGAATGGTTTTTTGCGCAGCAGCCAGAGGGATATCGTTGTTTACTTTTAAAGCAGGAGCGGCGGCAGGAGCGGTTGTTCCTGCAACAACCGGTGTAGCGACAGGGGGTGTTGCTGCAACTGGTGCCTGCGCAACGGGCTTTGCGCTGAAAAAGAGGGCCATCGCACCAGCGATACAGGCAAGGCCGAGAAAGAGGTTTTTGCGATCCATAGAGATAACCTTGTTGGCGTAGGCAACTGCGACGCTGGGTGCAAGGCACAACGAAGTAAACCCCTTAAACTTCTTTGAACAGAGGGGCTTTCCGTGTTGTTAATAACTCAAGAACCGGGCTTGGTCGCTGGTATTTTCGCCAACTCGGGAGGCAACTGGTCGGCTGGATAAGTGGGAAACGTGAGCTCCAACAAAGAAAGAAATGGCACCTCAAACTTCGTCTGACCGCCAGAACGATCCACCAAAGCAGCTACGGCAACTGGTTTTGCTCCGTGCTTCTTAACAATCTCCAAGCACTCCAAAACACGTCCACCTCGAGTTACCACATCCTCTGCGATTAAAACACGCTCATGTGGCTGGAAAGAGAAATTACGCCGCAGCACCAAACGATCATTTTCTTTTTCAACAAAGATAAAACGCACCCCCAATTGACGAGCCAACTCCTGACCAACCACCAAGCCTCCCATCGCTGGAGCTAGGACCACATCACAGGGGTACTGAGCCAATTTCGGACGAAGCAACTCAATCAGTCGGGTCACCTTATCGAGGTATTGGCACACCTGCGCACACTGAAAGAAATGTCCGCTGTGCAACCCTGAACGCAAAACAAAGTGACCAGTTAAAAGAGCACGGGAATCACGAAAAATTTGGAGGACCTCTTCTTGAGTTGAACTCGACATAGGAAGAAAGAATAGAACAACGAGAAGCGATGAGGCGATACCATAAAAATCAGGCTTCGTGTTCCTGATAGTTTAAATCTTTACCATAAGTCTCCTCCATCCCATGCAATGCCCAAAAAGCTAATCCAAAACAAACAACCCCAAGAATAAGAGCGGAAGATGTCTCCCGGTAACCGGTTTGGTTAAGAAATCCAAAGGCGAACGACATAATCACCAGTGAGCCACGAACAAAATTAGGAACGGTGGTCGCCACAGTTGCTCGCAAATTGGTTCCAAATTGCTCCGCTGCAATGGTAACAAATACTGCCCAATAACCCATACTCAATCCCATGACAAAAACGAGAAGGTAAAATTGAGTACTCGTCCAATGATGCGATCCATAAAGGAAGATGATTCCACAGACAGCGCTGAAGACTAAAAAGCTGGCGACGATTTTCTTACGCGACTTTGCCCACTGGCTGGCTAACCCACTCAGCAAATCTCCAAAAGTTAAACCGAGGTAAAAAAGAGCCACTGCACGATTCGTTTTTACCTCCGCAATCCCGAGAAGAGGAGCAAAGATTCGCTCCGCCTTGAGCACTAAAATCCCAATCATAAACCAAGTTGGAAAACCAATCGCAATACATTGCAGGTAACGCTTCAAGCGATTAGCATTGGTAAAGAGTGCAAAAAAATTCCCCCGAGCAACGATGCCTTTCCCTGTGACCATTTTCGCCTGATTAAACATACCCGACTCTTTGACACTCAATCGTGTAACTAAGAGGCAAAGTCCGAGAATCCCGCCGATCATGTAATTCGTCCGCCAAGAAACCAATTCAGCAACAAAGCCGGCGACTACTGCCCCCATGACACCAACTGCCGCTACTAATGCAGTTCCGTAGCCACGGCGCTCTTTTGATAAAACTTCTGAGACCAGGGCAATACATCCGCCCAACTCACCTGCCAAACCGATACCAGCAATGAAGCGACAGGCGGAATAAAGCTCCATGGTGGGAACGAAGCCGTTGGCAATATTCGCCAAAGAATAGAGCAAGATGGATCCAAAAAGTGTCGCCAAACGCCCTAGGCGATCGCCTAAAACTCCAAAAAAAATACCGCCGAGCAACATACCCATCATCTGCCAATTCATTGGGTCGGCATACCACACCAATTCCCCTTTAATGCCAAATGAATCATAACTAACACTCTTTACCGCCATACAGAGTGTAAGATCATAAATATCGACAAAGTAACCCAAAGCACCAACGACCACAGAGGGGTGAGTTAAGTCCTGCCACAAAGAACGAGGAGCGGTGGACTGCTCGGGGGTAGTCATGCGGTCAGTGATTTAAGACCATGCAGATTGGCCATCGAA
>RFOO01000016.1 GCA_009926645.1 bacterium
CTACCTTGCCAGCCATAACCTTTACCACCATCGGTGATGGCGATTTTAAGAATGCCACCACTCACAGTCACGCGAGAGGTATTTCCAACATACTCCCATTTGGTTAAATCTAAATTGGATCCATCAAACTCATCAGACCATGTAAGTTTGAGTCCATCCGTTGGGCTAGCGGCCCAAAGTTGAACTGAAAACAGAGCAAGAATCAGGCTTGTAAATCTCATAGGATTTTTGATGTGACTACTAATTTAATCCTTTTTTACAAACAATGCAAGTCGGACTGGAAGCCTCGTTAATTCTCGAAAATTAGGTCAATTTCCTTGCGGGAAAGGGGGCGACAATCGCCTAGAGGCATTTTACGTAGAACCAGGCTACCAATTTGGAATCGCTTCAGTACCTTTACATGGAAACCAAAGATTTCAAATAAGCGACGGATTTCACGTTTTCGGCCTTGATCGAGGTGAACCTCGAGTTGCTTAGGGTCATCGGGCGAACGAATCACCTTTTTGAATCTTAAAAGTTCTCCTTCCTCCATCGCTCCTTTAAGTAACTTAGGCGTAAGCTTCGGATCATAGTCACGATTTAAATGCACCTCGTATCTTTTCAAAACACCTCCAGAAGGATGCATCACTTTATTAGCTAAGGCACCATCGTTGGTTAAAAGTAAAAGCCCCTCGGAATCTTTATCCAGGCGCCCCACACAAAATAAACGCAAGGTCTTATATTCTGGTGGTACCATTTCAAAAACTGTATGCCCACCATGCGAATCGACATTGGTACATAAAAAACCTCGAGGCTTGTTCATCATCAATACCACATTTCTCGAAACGCTTTTAACCTCTCGACCTCGATAACGCACCACATCAACAGCGGGGTCCACTGGCTGACCCGTTCCAGCGACTTTGCCATTAATGGTGACCAACCCCTCGGAAACCAGTCGTTCGGCTTCCCTTCGGGAACAAATTCCCGCCTGAGCAAGGAATTTATGAATTCGCATCGTATTTTCGGTCACGCCCTATGTCTAAAGGAACAATTCCGCTCAGGGCGAGATAATCAGTCATATTCCTGAATAACTTTTCTCGCCCTCCCTACCCCGTTTGTCCTACTTAAAGACCATGAAGCTTATTGATGGTAATGCGATAGCCCAAGAAGTGCTTGCCGAAGTTAAAAATCGGGTAGCCAAATTGAGTCCGGTGATTCCTCACGTCGCCTTCGTCCGCGTCGGAGAAGACCCTGCCTCGGTATCTTACGTAACTAAAAAACAAAAAACGGCTGCGGAAGTAGGTATGAAAGCCAGTCTCAAAGTTTTCCCCGAAAGCGTGAGCAAGGAAGAACTCTTTGCTCACCTCGATGCCCTCAACGCCGACTCAACCGTTCACGGCATCCTGATTCAGGCACCCTTACCCAAACACCTACCGGAGACCGAAGTTTTTAATCGTGTATCACCGAATAAAGATGTGGATGGTTTTGGCACGCAGAGCATTGGCCGGCTTGTACAAGAACTGCCCGGAGCCTTTGCAGCTTGCACGCCTGCAGGTGTCATCGAATTGCTTCGTCGTTCAGGCGTTGAGACCGCAGGCAAGCATGCCGTTGTGGTCGGACGCTCTTTGATTGTTGGTAAGCCTGCTGCGGTTCTTTTATTGGCCAAGGGATGTGATTGTACGGTTACGATTGCTCACTCCCGTACACGTGATCTTCCCAGCATCGTTCGTCAGGCGGACATTGTGGTGGCGGCGATTGGCAAACCTAAATTCATCACTGCGGATATGATTAAACTAGGAGCTGTCGTCATCGATGTGGGTATCAATCGTGTCCCCGATTCGACTAAAAAAACGGGTTATCGTATTGTTGGGGATGTAGACTTTGAGGCCGTTTCGCCGAAGTGTGCGGCGATTACGCCTGTACCAGGTGGAGTTGGACCAATGACCGTAGCGATGCTGATGCAAAACACTTTAAACGCTTGCGAGCGAGCACAGTCCCGTGGCTGAAGTGAAACCACCTCCCCTGCCCTTGCCTCCCGCTGGCTTTGGCTGGCGCACTCTCGCCTGCCTTGCGGACATCATTCCGCTCATTATTTTGGGCGTATTCCTCGGAGGTTATTTTGCCAACACGGAACAGTTGGAGGCAAAACAGAGAGTCGACGATTTTCAGAAGCGACTCGAACAACAATACATCAAAACGCTCTCCAACCCCAGCGAACGGGAACAAACCGCATTGCGGAAAATGATTATGCAGCCCGACTCTCAAGACCTAACGGCCGTACAGACATGGTACACCCATCAAGGTGTTGTTTGTTTTTTTGTTCTCTTAGTCGGACTTACCTTGCAGGAAATCGTCGCTTCTGGACAGACCATCGGTAAGCGCATTTTTAATCTACGTACGGTCGATTTTTACACTCAGCAACCTCCAGGATTAATGTCCTGCCTCCTTCGCTCAGCCTGGAAAGCTGCCTTTCTAGCCTTGGTAAATCCCCTCATTCTTATTTTAGGGATAATCAATTTTCACGTTCCTTTATTTCGTCGAGACCGTCGGGCGTGGCATGACATGCTCACCCGGACTTATGTTGTGGACGACAAAAAGAGGTAAGCTCGCAAAAGCAAAAGGCATAAAAAAAGCCTCAGTTTCCTGAGGCTTGAGGGATGGTTCGCTGAGCGAATTATCCTTGATTGCTTTCGCCTTCGTTAGCGCGCTCGCGGAAAGGACGACGGGCAGGTCGGTCTTCACGTGGACGATCAAAACTAGGCTTAGGAGCAGGCACGTATTCGCGACCTTCCTTCTCGGCGATGGCTGCACGACGAGAGAGACGTACGCGTCCTTTATCGTCGATACCCACACACTTAACGATGATTTCATCGCCAAGTTTAACGATGTCTTCGACCCGATTAACGCGGAAGTCGGCAAGCTCGGAAATGTGGACGAGGCCTTCTTGACCAGGGAGACATTCCACGAAGGCACCGAATTCTTTCACCGAGCGAACGATACCTTTATAGGTTTTGTCTAATTCGATTTGTGCAGAGATAAGGTTCACTTCGTTAACGGCACGAGCGAGTTTTTCACCATCGGTAGCGAAAATCGTAATCCAACCCGAATCATCTTGGTCGATATCGATTTGGCAACCGGTGTACTCGGTGATGCGTTTGATGTTCTTACCACCAGGACCGATGAGAGCACCGATTTTCTCAGCGGGAATCTTCATGCGGTGAGTACGGGGAGCATGCGATTTAAGTTCAGCACGAGGAGCAGCAATCGAAGCTTCCATGTAACCAAGAATCTGGTCACGGGTTACTTTGTTTTGCATGATTGCTTCCTTCGCGATTTCAATCGGTAAGCCGTGGATTTTCAGGTCCAACTGGAAGCCCGTGATACCTTCGCGGGTACCGCAAATCTTGAAGTCCATATCACCATAGTGATCTTCGGCGCCGATGATATCGGTAAGCACGCGGTGCTTCACCACTTTACCGCCTTTTTCTTCGGTCACGAGACCGCAAGAAATGCCTGCAACAGGAGCCTTAATCGGCACACCCGCATCCATCAACGCCAAGGTACCACCGCAAACTGAGGCCATCGAGGTCGACCCATTGGATTCCATGATTTCAGAAACCAAACGAATGGAATACGGGAAATCTTGTTCCGAAGGTAGAACGGAAAGCAAGGAACGCTCAGCGAGATTACCGTGACCGGTTTCACGACGGCTAGTGACACCGAAACGACCCGTCTCACCGACTGAGAATGGAGGGAAGTTGTAGTGTAAGAGGAATGACTTCGATTTCGGTCCGCCGGTAATGGAGTCCAATTCCTGAACATCCTTGGAAGTACCGAGCGTCGCTAAAACGAGACCTTGTGTTTCACCGCGCTGGAAAATGGCTGAACCATGAACGCGAGGGAGAACATCAATCTGACAAGAGATTGGACGTAAATCCTTGGTGCCACGACCGTCCGCACGCTGGCCTTTTTCGATGATCGCCGAGCGATAGACTTTTTCTTGGAGTTTTTCGAAAGCCATCTTGATATGACGAGCGTCGAAGCCATCGCCTAATTCAGCTTGGCAAGCTGCTTTCGCTTTTTCGATAACAGCCTTCACCGCATCGCCACGCTCTTTTTTCGAGGCCAAGAAGATAGCCTTTTGCAGTTGGTCACCTTCCGCGGCAACGCGTTCGCAAATCGCCAAAGCTTTGGGTTCACAAACAACTAAGGGGAAAACTTTTTTCTGCTTCGCACAAAGAGCGGCTAACTTACGTTGAGCAGCAATAATGGGCTGAATCGCACGATGAGCAAAATCCAACGCTGCAATGAAATCAGCCTCAGGGATTTGATCCGCCGAACCTTCAATCATCATCATATCATTTTCATTTCCGACATAGATTAAATCTAAGTCTGAAGCGAATTGCTGTTCGTGGGTTGGATTAGCAATGAATTGACCATCGATGCGGGCAACACGCACACATCCAATTGGACCGTTCCAAGGGATATCGGAGCAAAGCAAAGCGGCGGAAGCACCGTTCACCATGAGCACATCAGGTTCATTAACTTGGTCAGCCGAAAGCAGTAAACCGATGACCTGTACTTCGTTCAGAAAACCCTCAGGGAAAAGCGGGCGAAGCGGACGATCGCAAAGACGCGACGTTAAGATTTCCTTGTCCGAAGGTTTTCCTTCGCGACGGAAGTAACCACCAGGGAAACGACCCGCGGCGGCAAATTTCTCGCGATAGTCTACCGTTAAAGGGAAGAAATCTTGGTCAGGTGAACGCAGTTCCTCTGCGGCGGTCGCAGAAACGAAGACGGTTGTCTCGCCCTTACGAATCGTTACGGAGCCATTCGCTAAACGTGCTAAGGATCCAGTGCTGATAGTGATACCGAGTTCCTCGATAGTCACGGAGTGTTGTTGTTTCATGTTTTTGTTTTATCTTGTGCCAGGCGGAATTGCCTAGCGGTTTTTATTTTGTTGGGTGAAAAGGCAACGTCCCAGCGTGAGCTGGGACGCGCGAAGTAATCCTACGCCAAGGCGGACAAATTACTTACGCAAATTGAGCTTAACAATTAAGGCGTTATAGCGGTCTAAATTACTAGACTTAAGGTAATTGAGCAGCTTGCGACGACGGTTGGTCAGCATGATAAGACCGCGACGCGAGTGAAAATCTTTACGATGATCGCGTAGGTGCTCAGTGAGGTGGTTAATCCGACCAGTGAGAAGAGCGACTTGGACTTCTGGTGAACCTGTGTCCTTGGCGTCTTGCTGGTTGGCTTTGATGATTTCCGACTTATTGTATGACATATGTTTTGGTTAGTTTTTTGGGGAGTTTGGCCGACTTGGGAGGAATTCCCGAGGACCCGCCGAATGGCCGGTACCTCCGTCTGGAGAGAGCTTTCGCTCCCCGGCCAGCGTGAGAAGGGCTCCGCCCCTCTCCCTAACGAAGTTGAACCCAATTCGTGACAGGTAGAACTACCCTAGGCAAGCCGGAATATAAGCGAAATTTATCCAGATTTTAGGGTGATAAATCGTCAAACTAGGGAAGTTTAGACAAAGCGGCTTTGGATTAGCCCGTTGACTCTCTCCCTGCTGACTTTGGAATAAAAAGTCATGCACGATGAACATTCCAGTCTGACGGGTGCGGAACGCGGTAAACTACGCAGTCTGGCTCAAACGCTCGACCCCAAAGTCTTTGTCGGCAAAGCAGGCATCAATCCTGGCATCGCTAAACTCTTAAACGATGCATTCAAAAATGCCGATTTAGTTAAAGTGCGTTTTACAGCGGAAAGAGATCTAATGGAGCAACAATCTCAAGAACTGGCCAAACTAACGCAGAGCGAAGTAATTGGTAGCGTTGGTCGAACAGCGACCTTCTTTCGATTAGGATCATCCGCTTCGGCTGAATAAAAATGGAGGCAACGGATTTTCAAAAACTTCATGAGGCTTTTATTTTAAAAGCCGAAAGAGCCATTGATTCTCTTCTCCCTCCAGCCGACACGCATCCAGCACGACTCCATACCGCGATGCGCTATTCGATGCAGGCGGGAGGTAAGCGACTTCGTCCCACCCTTTGTCTAGCCACAGCCGAAGCTTTCTCGAATCAGACCGATGCACGCTATGCGGCAACGGCAGTCGAGTGCATCCACACCTACTCTCTCATCCATGATGATTTGCCCTGCATGGATAATTCTGACCTTCGACGCGGGCGACCTTCTTGTCATAAAGCCTTTGATGAGGCCACTGCCCTTCTCGCAGGAGATGCACTTCTACCTCTATCCTTCCAACTTTTAGCTCAAGGGTATGCTGCGAATGCCGAACTGGCACGACAGCTGATTATCGAACTTTCTATCGCTGCAGGTTCTTCTCTTTTGGTTGGGGGTCAGGCAGAGGACATGCAAACAGCCAGCACCGAAAATGAAGAACACCGTTTAGAGTATGTTTTACAGGGTAAAACAGCTGCAATGATTGCCGCTCCTCTCGCGATGGGAGCCATGATTGGCGGAGGATCCAAATCCGACATCGAACACTGTCGCCGTGCTGGTCGTGCAGCGGGAATAGCCTTTCAGTTAGTGGATGATCTCTTGGACCAAAGCAGTAATGCTGAAAAAATGGGAAAGCCGGTTGGCGCTGATACACACAATGGAAAATTTACTTTTGTCCGCTTGAGGGGAGTGAAGGCAACAGAGCAACGAATCCAAACCCTCACCGAAGAGGCTCTAAAACACTTACAAGCATGTCAGGGGAAAATGGATTTTCTTTGTGCCCTGGTGACAAACCTAGCCACACGCGACCGCTAATCTAGTCATCCACCCGACGACCTTGCGAGGGAAGTTGATCGGGTAGAAAACCATAATAGGTACCCAACCAAAAACGCCAAGCGAGTGCGTGAATAAAGGGAGGTAACAGCAAAACAATGCCAATCGCTATCTTCACCGTCGAACCGATGGTCAGCCATTCTTTGCTCAGACAGAGAAGCAACACGGGTAAAATGCCAAAAGCAATCAACCCGTAATTCCAAACCATCGCCCCAAGGAAAAAGCCTTCTTTGCGCCGCAAGACCAAACCGCAATTTGAGCAGCAAGATGGAATATTACTCAGCCGCTCGAACAATGAAGTTTCAGGCGAAAAGCGGAGAGGTTTCCCGCAATCGGGACACTGTCCGCATGCACTTCGCCAGAAAATATCGAAACGAAATGACATGGAGTGAGACTAATTTAACCCCGACTACTGTCAAATCGGATGGACCAAAAAAAGGCTGATTTTCATTAAGAAAATCAGCCTTTCAAGGGAGTGGATTCGGGAATTATTCCGCAGCCGTTTCGCCTACTTGATAGCGAGTGAAACGAACGATTGAGACCTCTTCGCCGACTTTCTTGGAAAGTTCGGACAAGAGTTGCACAATCTTTTTATCGGCATCGCGGAAGAAGGTTTGCTCAAGCAAACAGACTTCAGCGAAGTATTTATCCACACGTCCAGAAATAATCTTTTCGATATTGGAGAGTTGCGACTTCTTGCGACCTTCCGCAGCGATGAGTTGCTTATCGGCCACAGCTAAGCGTTTGTTTAATTCGGCAATCGCTTCTGCATTATTGGCTGCAGTTTGTTCAACCAATTGACCCTTATAGTCCTCGATAATGCGTTTTACTTCCTCAATCGCTTTATCGGCTTCGGATTTGGTAAACTCGAGAGCGATTTCGCGCTCCTTAGCGACGGTTTCGGCTGATACATCTTCACGACGAACAAAGCGTGCATTATTTGCGACAACTTGCATCGCCATCTGACGGGCAAATTCTGCAACCTCAGCGTGAGAAGCACCTGCAGGTGACTTTGTCGAAAGTTCGAGCAAGACAGCAATCTTAGCTCCCGTATGAACGTAGGCAGAGACTCGGCCATTACCCGATGCCTCGAACTTCAGGACACGTGAAACCTTTAAGTTCTCACCAATTTTTGTAACCTGATCGTTCAAGTAATCGTTAACCTTGCGGGATTTATCCGCGTGGTAAGGCTGATCGAGCAAGTGATCGACACCCACCAGAGCGGCTTGACCAACTAAATCTTTAGCCAATGCCACAAAGGCTTCGTTCTTTGCCACGAAGTCGGTTTCGCAATTTAACTCAAGCAATGTAGCAGACTTGCCAGAATCATCGACCTTCACGGCGATGATACCTTCGCTCGCCTTGCGATCGGCTTTCTTATTGCGAGTTGCAATACCCTTAATGCGGAGAATTTCCACGGCTTTTTCCATATCGCCCTGGGCTTCCGTAAGAGCTTTCTTACAATCCATCAGGCCAGCACCCGTGCGCTGGCGCAGATCGTTTACGGTCTGTGCAGTAATGGCTGACATAGATAAATTACTTGGAGGACTTACGTGCGCGAGGAGCTTTCGTACCCTTTGCTGGAGCTTCATCCGCATCAGCACCATCGCTCGCTGCTAAAAGTTCAGAAGAAATGGTTACCTCAGGTTGGACGGTTTCGCCAGATTCTACACGAGCAACTGGGGTCACCGTCTTACGTGGATCGCGTTCAACCTTACGGCGTGCAATACCGTTTTGTACGGCTTGGGTAAGGACTTCAACGACGAGACGAATCGACTTAGCTGCATCGTCGTTTCCTGGGATAGGATACTGCAGAACCGAGGGGTCGGAATTGGTATCGCAAAGACCAATCACCGGAATCTTTAAGCGATTGGCTTCATTGACCGCAATTGCCTCATGCTTGGTGTCGACGACAATCATCGCAGCAGGTAGATCACGATATTCGAGCAGACCTTCAAAGTTACGTTGCATACGAGCCATCTCACGACGAACCGCAGCACCTTCTTTTTTATGCATCTTAGCCAAGGAACCATCTTGTTCCATGCGCAAATAGTTTCGGTAAGAATCGAGCGACTTCTTAATCGTCGAAAAATTGGTCAGAGTTCCACCGAGCCAGCGGTTCACCGCGAAGGGCATGCCGGTGGCTTTGGCAGCCTGACGGACAACTTCTTGGGCTTGGGGTTTGGTGGCAACGAAGAGAACTTCTTTGCCTTTCGCTGATACTTCCTCGAGGAAGGCAGCGGCGGCCGCGAGGCACGCGTGGGATTTTTCCAAATCAATAATCGAAACACCGTTGCGGTGATCGAAAATGAAAGGACGGGATTTTGGATTCCAGCGACGAGTTTGGTGACCGAAGTGGACACCGGCATCGAGGAGGTCTTTGACTGTTACGTTCATAGGTATTTTTTAGCTCCGTATCCCGCATCTTGCCGAAGGAGGGGAATATTGGATCAGGTAGTTTTGGTGTTTTGGGAAAAAGGGTGTGACTTTCTCCGTAAGTGCCTCACTTTGAGGACATTCATGAAGTGGCTTTATCGGATAATCTTTGTACCAGCCCTGCTCATCGCTTCCCCCTACTATCTTTGGCGGATGATTAAACGAGGGGGATACCGGAAGGATTTTAGCCAGCGCCTAGGCTTTTTCCCCTTGTTACCGCCTAAAGATTCATCGCGACGCCGACTTTGGATTCAGGCGGTTTCGGTGGGTGAGATTCAGGCAATTGGCCCACTACTTCGAGGCCTGAAAAACTCGGGGAAAACCGAAGTGGTACTTACAACCACAACAAGCACCGGCTATCACCTCGCTCGCGAACTCTATGCTGAACTCTGTCTCAAAATCGGACTTTTCCCTATCGATTTTTGGCCCTGTAGCCACATTGCCTGGGGACGTATTCAACCGGATGCCGTTGTTTTAACGGAAGGCGAACTTTGGCCAGAACACCTCGGCCATGCAGAGCGTCGCCACGTCCCTGCCCTTCTGATCAATGCTCGTTTATCCGATAAGTCATTTCAGCGTCACCAAAAGTTTAATTGGTTTACCAAAAGTCTGGTGCAAAAATTCAGTTGGATTGGAGCTGGCAGCGAAGCAGATGCAAATCGTTTCGAAAAAGTCGGCGCATCCGCTAATCGAATCGAAGTTACGGGAAACTTGAAATTTGATGTGCCATCGACTGGTCCTTTATCCCACGCAGAAAAAAGCAAACTAAGAGAATCATTGGGTTTTGGCCAAGCATCATCCACGGTCGTTATTTTGGGATCCTCAACCTGGGAAGGTGAGGAAACCCTTTTATTGGAAACCGTAAAACAGTTACGAAACTCGGGAATTGATACCCGCTTGCTCTTAGTTCCACGACATGCCGAAAGACACGAAGCCTTAATGAAGGAAATTCGTCTCTCTGGACTTTCTTATCACCAAAGATCCGTCGGTGGCACCCTAGCACCCGCCAATACCATTATCCATTTGGCGGACACGACAGGCGAACTACGTACATTAACTCCTGCCGCCGATTTAGCTTTTTGCGGAAAAAGTTTATCACCGCATGAAGGAGGACAAACTCCCATTGACTGTGCCGCCTCTGGAGTACCACTGGTCTATGGTCCTGGCATGAGTAACTTTCGCGAAATTTGTCGTGGTCTCGAAGCTGTTGGTGCTGCAACCAAGGCACTCGATGCAACCTCTGCCAAAGAGTCCTTAATGGCACTGGCAAAGGATGAAAAAAAGCGGCTTCAGCAGAGCCAAGCTGCCGTCACATGGCATCAAAAAAATCGCGGAGCCACTGAGAGGACGCTACAAAAGCTTTTATCTTAATCGCGGTAGACGTCGCGAACTCGTCGCACCTCTTCTCGTAAGGCCCCTTGCAGAATAATCTCACGGGCAAGTTTAACTCCGTCCAAGGGATGAGGTACTTTATTGGCCACCCAGAGTGCCGTGCCCGCACTCAAACAAAGCGTATCCATCAAGCCCTCAGAAACCGCCCCCACGAGACAGTCACTGAACATTGATAAATTTTCCTCAGGGCTTCCTCCGCGAAGGTCTTCGAGGGTGCATTGGCGGAAACCAAAATCACCAGGTAGCCAAGTTGCATTAATCTTAGCCAACTCACCACATCCTCGTACACGGACTGGACCTGCAGTCGTCACTTCATCCATTCCACCCCCAGCCTGAGTATGCGTCACTAAACCTCGACGCACACCAAGTTCACCGAGCGCTAAAGCAATGGGATCAACCCAACGCTCATCATAAACGCCGACCATCATGTAAGCGGGCTGTGCTGGATTAATCAGCGGACCGAGGATATTGAAAATCGTTTTTTGTCCTTTTTCAGCGATGCTTTTGCGAACTCCAGCAATCACTTTAAATGCTGGATGAAATGCAGGAGCAAAAAGATAACAGAAATGGGTTTGGTGAAGCGCTTGCCGAATTTTATCATCGGTGGCTTCAAGATTAACCCCTAATCCCGCTAAGAAATCGGCACTGCCTGATTTCGATGTGATGGAACGATTTCCATGTTTGATAACAGGAACTCCAGCTGCTGCAACAATCAGAGCACTCGTGGAGGAGATATTAAAGCTCCCCGACTTATCTCCACCCGTTCCTACAATATCAATTCCCGTTGATGGCTTATCACCGAGATCAATCTTCCGAGCTAAGGCTCGATAAGTTTGGGCAAACCCAGTCACCTCATCGGCGGTCTCCCCTTTTTTGGCTAAGGCCAAAAGAAAGACTTTTTTCTGCTCATCAGGTAAATCGGGGTCGGCGAGAGCTTGCGCAGCCAAACACGCTTCTTGGCGGGATAGATTTCGCCCAGCGGATAAGGCCATGGTTAATGCTGCAAGCTGCATATCCCTATTAGCCACGGACAGCCCCCTTGGGACAAGGGGATTTTCTGTGACTAGGGGTTTGCAAATAAGGGAAATTGTGCAAAGATGGGACTCATGCACGATGGCGACCATTCTTCGGGCGATTTTGATGGTTCAGGAAATGCCTCATGGGGCGAGAACGACTGGGCGAATTATTTGCGCCGTAACGACCGTGAAATTGCCCGCTTTCTTTCCTATTATCGCGAAATAAAAACCCTCCCCGATCGCCTCGACATCAGTGCGCGGCGCATGGGATGGGAAAATGCAGACTGGGGTCCAGGCGATCCTCCCGATGAAGTTCGCGATGAAGAAGGTGAGTC
>RFOO01000151.1 GCA_009926645.1 bacterium
GTTTAAAACCGCCGCTGACAATTCGCGTACAGGACCTATTGCGTCACCGCGTCACGCAAATTAACGAAGCCTTCCGTCGAGCCATTGAAGAAGAAGATTACCAAGCTCGCTACCGCGGGGTCTTCCCGATTAAGGTCAATCAACTCCGCGAAGTGGTCGAAGAAATTTTAGATGCTGGCGAGGAATATGATTTCGGACTGGAAGCAGGCTCTAAACCTGAACTGATTATTGCCTTAGCCCTTCTCGAAAATCGTAAAGCACTCTTGGTCTGCAATGGCTACAAAGACGAAGAATACATCGAACTCGCGTTGATGGGCCGTCGTCTCGGCAAACAAACCATTATTGTCGTCGAACAACTTTCCGAAGTAGATGCTATCATCCGCATTGCCCGCCGTATGGGCGTGCAACCGCATATCGGAATTCGCGTAAAGTTAACCACCGCTGGAGAAGGAAAATGGGCCGACAGTACTGGAGAAAATGCTAAGTTCGGCCTCACGGCTTCTGAAATTGTTTTAGCAGCTGAGAAATTAGCGAAAGCAAAAATGAAAGAGGCTCTGCGCCTGGTTCATTTCCATATTGGCTCACAAGTACCCAATATCGCCACCATCAAGAAAGCGGTGATTGAAGCGACTCGCTTCTATTGCGAACTCAAACGCATGGGCTTCCCCATGGGGTTACTCGATGTCGGTGGCGGACTTGGTATCGATTACGATGGTAGCCGTTCCGCTTTTGAATCTTCCATGAACTACAGCATGGAAGTCTATGCCCGCGACGTCGTCGCCAATGTTAAGCAACTTTGCGAAGAAAGTAAGATTCCCGTTCCTGATATTGTTTCCGAGTCAGGCCGTGCCCTCGTAGCCCCGCACTCAATCCTCATTTTCGAAGCGATTGATCGGATTACGCGTGACGAGTCTTTAACTCAGGCACC
Organism: bacterium; assembly: GCA_009926645.1. Classification (GTDB taxonomy): domain Bacteria; phylum Verrucomicrobiota; class Verrucomicrobiia; order Opitutales; family UBA953; genus UBA953. The sequence goes on from RFOO01000151.1 coordinate 929, forward strand.
GAAAGCAAAATCACACCAAATTGTTCGCGAACTGGAAGCGATTCGAAAAAATAAACGCAAGTTCGATCCTCTCGAGCGTTATCATGACGCGAAACAAAAACGCGAAGAAGCTCATGCCCGTTTTAGTCTGGGCAATCTCCGTCTCGAAGACCGTGCGATGGCCGATCGTTTATTCTGGGATATCTGTCGTCAGATTCGCCAAAGCTTAGCGAATGGTACGGAAATCCCTGATGAACTAGCTCAATTGGACTCCATGTTAGCTGAACAGTACGTCTGCAATTTCTCCGTCTTCCAATCTCTTCTCGATCACTGGGCACTCGACCAACTCTTCCCGATTGCTCCGATACATCGACTCAATGAACGGCCTTCGGTTCAAGCCACCTTGGTTGATATTACCTGTGACTCGGATGGTAAAGTAGATGATTTTATTGATTTGGAAGATGTCCGTCGCACCTTGGCTCTTCATCCGCTGAAACCCGGACAGCCTTACTACATCGGCGCCTTTATGGTCGGTGCCTATCAAGATATCATGGGTGACTTGCATAACTTATTCGGTCGAGTCAATGAAGCCCACGTCTTCCTCGAAGATGACGAAGAGGACGGTTTCTACATTGAAGAAAGCATCCCAGGATATTCGGTAGAACGCATTCTGGATATGATTCAGTACAATTCAGAAGACCTTTGCCGCATGCTTAAACGCCAGGTCGATAAAGCGACGAAAGCTGACTCGGTACGTCCACGTGAAGGCGTGGCCATGGTGGATCTTTACGAACGTCTCATCCGTGGACGGACCTATTTGATTCCTCATCGCGAAGAGAAATCGAGCCTTCGGCAAAGCCGACCCAAGCTTAAGTAGTCGAGAGAGCCCATGACCAAGGTCGTCGCACTTCATGGTTTTACAGGTAGTGGACAGGACTTTGGACCTCTACAAGCGGCCCTCGGACCATCTTTCGAAATTCTCTCCCCTGACTTCCCTGGCCACGGCACCAAAGTGCATCTCCGTCAGAAAGAGGATTACTCTTTAGACGCTCATCTCAAAACGATTAGCGATGTCGTACAGAACGACACCGTCACCCTACTGGGTTACTCAATGGGCGGTCGACTCGCCTTACACTGGGCTCTGGCAAACCCGTCGCAAATTCAACGACTCATTCTTATCGGAGCGAGCCCTGGACTAGCTTCCACTGAAGAACAAAATGAGCGCATACGGGGTGATTGCGCTTTGGCACATTTTATCCGCACGCAAGGACTCGATGCATTTTTTAAGTACTGGAATACCAAAACATTTTTCCAGCCACTCTTAGCACTCAATCCCGCTATCCTCGACCCCATCCTGCAACGTCGACAAAGAAACCAACCGGAGGCTTTGGCTCTCAGCTTGGAAAATGTAGGCACAGGTGCCCTTCCTTCCTTGTGGCATCGACTCCCTGAGTGTCGATTTCCTGTCGATTTAATCGTGGGTGAACACGATGATAAATTCATTAAAATTGCCTACCGGATGGGCGAAAAAATCCCCCGATCAAGAATCAGTCTCATCGAGAATTGCGGACATTCTGTTCACTTGGAGAGCCCCGAAGACATCGCCACACTCTTACAGTCGACTGCGACAGGTAAGTAAAATTGGGCGCAAAGTCTCGTTTTTTAGGACTTTTAAAAAGTTATTCTATTATAATTATTGTATAATCTTGCTCAAATACTCCTTCGGGCAAGACTTATGCCATGATGAATAAATCCTATTTACTAATTCTTCTTCTCCTCGTGCCATTTAGTCTCTGCGGTCAATCCCAAGCTCCATCTTTCAGTCTGCTCAGTTCATTGGAGGCAATGAAGAAGGAAAGAGTATTAGTACAAAATGATTTTTTTACAACACAGAGAAAACTCGTCGTAAAGTTGGATAGCAAAATTACCCCATCAGATGCGGAGATTGCCCAATGTATCGAGGCCATTAAAAGAGTTCAAAATCTTCGTTACTCTTTTGGATTAGACGCCCGTGAATATTGTCGCATCTATTTTCCAATGACCTCTAACCAATCCCAAAATAAAATAGGTAAAGTGGAGATGGAAAATGAGCTCGGAAAATTATTTTCCTATAAACTTAAAACGGATTCTCCTTTAACCAAAAAAGATCTGGATGAGGTTGCCCTTTGCCTTCGCAGCATGTTTAACATTCTGCGTCTCGATGTCTCTTTGCGTTTTGAAAGAGACCAAGAGATTATGTATCGACTGGGCTACGGTCGGTAATCGTAATAGACCCCTTTTTCTTTAGGTTACAGGTTCAGCCGCACCTCTCTCGGGCTCAGAAAATTTCGACCTCCCGAAGCCATAACTATGGTTTTGGGAGGGTATTTTAATGATTTCTTGACAGTGAACAAAATTTCATCGAACATCCGTTCACTATGGAATCAATGACCAAGAAACAAAAGGCCATTCTGGACTACATGAAATCCCATGTCAGCCAGCACTCCTACTGGCCCAGCATCCGGGACATCCAAGCCAAGTTCCGCTTTGCCAGCACCAATGCTGTCTTCGGTCACTTACAAGC
>RFOO01000152.1 GCA_009926645.1 bacterium
GGGGTGCGACGTTTTCGCATTGAATTTGTTGATGAGGATGCATCGACAGTGAAACGAACTCTCGAAAAATACCAAGCATTACTCAATGGCGAGATTTCAGGATCTGAGTTGTGGAGTGACCTGAAAGTTCTCAATCAACTCGGCGTTACCCGTGGCACTTTAAGGGCAAGGCTTTAGTCGATTTTTTGCAGTCGAGGCAGCAGGCCAGTCACACGGCCTGAATCTTGAATGTTTTTTACCGCCATCGCATAGGCACTGGGGTCGCCAACGAGAATCACTTGTTTTCGCCCTCGGGTAATCGCGGTGTAAATGAGATTACGTGCGAGCATAATACTGTGTTGACGGAGGAGAGGTACGACGACGGCCGGAAATTCAGAGCCCTGTGACTTGTGTATGCTCACGGCATAAGCCAATTGTAAATCAGCCTGTTCACTGCGTTCAAACTCCACTTTCGTCCCATCAAAATCGATTAGCCAGTCACCCGTTTCTGGATTGCTTTCGAGTACCACGCCAAAGTCCCCGTTAAAAATTCCTTTGTCATAATTATTGCGGGTTTGAATGACTTTATCGCCGACCGTGATTCGTGCGGAACGAGTTTGTGTTCCGCGTAATTTGTCCTGCAAAGCTTGATTAAATGCCTGAATGCCCCCGGTGCCTTTGTGCATAGGTGCTAAAACTTGAATGTCGCGTAAGGGGTCGAGTCTTAAGGCCCGCGGAAGAATCTCACTGCAAAGTTGCGTGACGCATTGCACACAAGCCTCGGGCTCGTCGGCACGAATGAAATGAATGTCTCGGTGGTAGTCTAACTGAGTCAGATTATCTTCGGGTGCTGGAGGGTGGGCATTGCCATGTAAAATTTCATGAGCAATCATAACAATGCCTGAGCGAGCTCCTTGCCGAAAAACAGTATCTAAACGTGTAACGGCTGTCTTTTCTGATCGAATTAAATCATGGAGTACGTTTCCAGCACCGACTGAAGGAAGTTGATTAACATCTCCGACTAAAATCACATGGGCTGAACTGGGAATGGCGCGGAGCAGGGCAGCAGCCAACTTTGTATCTAGCATGCTTGATTCATCGATAATCACAAAATCAGTGGTTAAGGGGTTTTCCGCATTAGCGGTGAATCCTCCTGCTGAGGGGTCGAACTTGAGAAGACGATGAATCGTGGCTGCAGGTATTCGCGTAGCTTCTTGCAGACGTTTTGCGGCGCGTCCTGTTGGAGCCCCCAATACCATTTTAACTTTCTTGGCATTTAAGATATCACAGAGTGCCTTAAGTATGGTGGTTTTACCTGTGCCAGGCCCACCTGTTAAAACTGAGACCTTATGACTTAGGCCCATTAAGATGGCCTGGCTTTGGGCTTCGGAAAATACAAAGCCCGCTCGTTCTTGAGCCCAGGTTACTGCTTTTTCGGCATGAATGGGTGGAAGGCTATGTGGCGTGGAAAGCAGACGTTTGATGGAAGAGGCGATAGAACGTTCGGCATTTTCTTGCGGACGTAATTGAATGAGACGCACCTCGTTTGTATCTAAAGTTCCCAAAGCATTTTCTTTGATTAACTCTTTCAGTCGTCCGTGAACAGCCGCTCGATCCACTCCGAGTAGGTTGGTTGCTTTTTCTAGCAATCCTTCTTCGGGGAAGGCACTATGGCCTTCGCCCTCTAATTCTTCTAAAGTGTGGATGATTCCGGCGTCGACTCGTTGTGAACCAGCGGTGGGCAATCCTAAATTACGGGCGATTTTATCAGCTGTTTTAAATCCAATTCCTTCAACTTCTCGACAGACTCGATAAGGCTCTGTGGTTAGGACTTTTTTGGCATTTTCTCCGTAGGCTTTAACGATGCGTAGACACAGAGCATTGGTAACTCCGTAGGTCTGTAAAAAGACCATGACTTCGCGGAGGGATTTTTGTTCCTCCCATGCTGCTTTAATTGATTTTGCTCGGCCTGGTCCAATTCCCTCGACTTCACGTAATCGTGCGGACTGGTGAGAAATAATTTCAAAAGTACGTGTGCCAAATTGAGCGACAATTTTTTCGGCGTAGGTCTTGCCTATTCCTTTAATCAGTCCGCTACCCAAGTACTTTCGGATACCGTGAACCGAAGAGGGGAGGCGAGAGGTGAAGCTTTTGACGCGACATTGTGGCCCGTGCATCGGATGTCGTTCCCAATAGCCCACACAATCGATTGTTTCACCGCATTGGACGCCGGTTAAATTACCGAGAATAATGACTTTTTCTCCGTTTTCTTGACTCAACTCTGCGATGGTGAAGTGCGTATCTTCATCGAGCCAAACGATGCGTTCGATAACGCCCGAAAGATTAATTTCCGGGCCACGTGCTTCTTCGCGTGGGGGCGTCATACTTAGGTTAAGTCAATCATCCTCGCTCTCGAAGAGCGAAACAAAATCTTAAAGGTTAAAAATCGTTTTTTGTAGTTCAACTAAACCCGGATGGACAGAGTCGGGTTGGTAGGGCTTTAACTCCTCTTGAGTGTGACTGCCAGTAGCTACGCAATGAATGGCAGATAATCGGCCAAGCCGAGCGGTCTCGATGTCAAAGGGGGAATCTCCAATCATGACCGTTCGAGCAGGCTCAGACCGGAGCGTTGATAGAACATAGTGAGTGAATTCGACTTGGGGCTTTCGCCAAGGATGGATATTGGTGCCGAATACGGCATCAACCCACGAATCGATACCCAGGTGTGAAATGATTTTTTTGGAGTTCGTGTCATCCTTGTTGGTGTAGATGGCGGTGCGAACGCCTTGACCGCGAAGCGCTTTCAGGATTTCAAAACACCCAGGGTAAGTCCGCACCCCTTTTAGCATAACCGAAGGAAAGTGCTCTCGAAAAAGGCGGGTAGCCGTGGGGGCATTTTCTTCTCCCGCCAGGGTCTTTACCGTAACATTGAGAGAGCCGCCTACTGCTTGGCGTATTTGCTCATAGGTAGCCCCTGGTAGTTGCATCAATGACATTACGTCATTAAAGCACTGGTGAATGGCCTCAAAATTATCTACCAATGTCCCATCGAGGTCAAAAAGAACGGTTTCAGGTAGGTTGGCTGGCATGGCTTTACCTAATCAGACGGTTCTGAGGTTACTTTCCAAGTTTGGATTTGCAGATAAGGCCAGTCAGCCTAGGGTTCGAATTGATACCTATGACCTTCTCGCTTGATATCCATAAGCCTCTAAGCCGCGTTGGCTTTGTGGTTAATCTTATTTTTCTCACAGTGGTCTTCTCCGGCCTCTCTTGGTTGAGTTATGGTTTAATGACCAATACTCTGCCCAATTCGAGCATTCATAAAAAGATGGAGCAGATTGCGCAGAAGGCTCAGGATCAAGCTTTCGCTAAAGCAAAAGCGGCTGCAAAGGGTAAAGTCTTTGATGAAAAAGCTGCTCTAGAAGCAGCCAAAGCAGAAGGCCTGGTGGCTGCTGAGAAAGAGTATGAGAAAGTTCACCATGAAGT
>RFOO01000153.1 GCA_009926645.1 bacterium
TAAAGTTGTTTCTGCGCCGGATACTTCCACGCCTCAAGGATTACGGGATCGAGCGATGTTGGAGTTGATGTACGGTTCAGGTCTGCGTGTCTCCGAACTTTGCGGGTTGGACATTCAAGCCCTTGATCTTGATTCAGCCTTAGTTCGTGTTCGTGGCAAAGGATCGAAAGACCGCGTGGTCCCTTTAGGAGAAACCGCAATCACTACCTTGCAGTCCTATCTCAAGGAGGGTCGCCCTCGGTTGCTTAAGCCAAAAACAGGAAGTGCGCTCTTTCTGAGTGCGCGTGGTCAGGCTCTTTCTCGAAAAACATTTTGGCTGGGCGTTAAAACCGCTGCGCGACGTGCTGGTTTAGAAGTGCCAGTAAAACCGCACTTATTGCGGCATGCTTTCGCAACTCATTTATTAGCTGGTGGTGCCGATTTACGTTCGATTCAAGAGATGCTTGGTCATGCAGATATCGCGACAACTCAGATTTACACATCGGTTGAACGAACGGCACTGAGTGATGCTCACCGAAAGCATCACCCTCGTGGTCGCAAACTAGGCAGTTAACTTACCAAAAGAGGAGTCCGCCCAAGAGGGTGATGACAATCAGGGCACCGATGATAAATTGAGCCGAAAGCGGGACGCTGATCGGTTGGACTTCTTGGGACTCTTGGGAGGGTCGAATGACAGCCTCGCGCAGAATGGCGAAGTAGTAGTGAATACTAATCGCAACACTGAGAAGTGCGATGCCGAAAACCCACCATAACTTAACTTGAGCAAGCAGAATTAAGATAAGCAGTTTAGCAAAAAATCCAATGGAAGGAGGAACCCCAGCCAGTGAACTGATACCAAAACCTAAGGCGCTGGTGAGAATAGGAGAACGTCGCAGCAAGCCTTTGAGGCTGAGGAATGGGCGACGGTGGTCTTCTGAGGAAGGTAGAAAAACTAGTGTCTGAGCTATTAAGTATGTGCCTATGGTGTAAGCGATGAGGTAGATGGAAAGAAGGTGACGATCGTAATCGCCATTTTGACCAGATACCAAGATGCCAGCCATTGCGGCTAAAATAAATCCAGCATGAGAAACGCCCGAGAGAGCTAAGGTGCGTTTAATGTCGGTGGACGCTAGAGCACCAAGGTTACCCACTAACAAAGTAATGACTGCTCCACCCGCAAGAAGAGGGGCGATTCTGAAATCCAGAGGTTGGAATGGTCCAGTGACGAGAAGGAATAAAGTGAAAGCACCCGCCGCTTTTGAGGCCGTAGCGAGTAATGCCGTGGTTGGAGTCGGTGCTCCTTGATAAACATCGGGAATCCAAGCGTGGAAGGGGAATGAGCCCAATTTAAAAGCGATGCCACCGAGAATCAGTGCAATCCCTGTCATCGTGAGCGCCGTGGTTTTGCCTGCATGAATCGCCGATGCCACTTGATCGAAGTTTAGAGAGTCTACTCCCGGCGCACCCAGTGAGCCGTAAACTAAAACCATTCCCATGAGGAGAAAGGCAGAACTTAATCCACCTGCGACGAGGTATTTAACTCCCGCCTCGAGTGAGGCACCGCTGAGACGAAGATAGCCTACCAAGATATACAGACCAACGGCAGCTGTTTCCAAACTGACAAAGAGGGTTACAAAATGATTAGACTGAGCCAAGAGCATGAAAGCAGCAGTGATGACTAGAAGGACATGATGGTAGTCAGTTATGGTGGCTTTCCTTTCTTGGAGGAATGGTGTGGCTAAAAGGCTAGTTAAAAAGGCGCAGAGCAAGAAAGTGATTCTGAATCCAACCGTGACATCTGAAATTTGCAGTAGGCCTGCAAACGTAGTGAGTGCGCCCTCGTGCGGATTCCAAGCCGTACCCGAAACTAAACACATCACCAAAACCAGAACGATACCCGTGCGAGCCGTGGATGGGATGAGCCAGCGTAAGCTTTTGGGTAAAACCATCGCTTGGATGAGGCAGAAGAGAGCCAAGCCTGCGACGCAGATTTCAGGGAGGATGGACGCCCAATCGGAATGACTTGGAGCAAGTGCCTTGAAGGCGACGTCGATGGTGGAGAGCAGAGAAATCATCGGACAGAAGGGGTCGATTGAGGAGAGTTAGCCTGAGTCAGTTTTGAGAGCTTAGCTAAACCCTGAGCATCTTCGTTGGTATGCCGGGTAATTAAATGAGGAGCAAAGCCGATAGCGAGGGAGGCACCCAGTAAAATGAAAGTGGCTAATCGTTCGGCACCACTGAGATCCTTAAAGGGAGCAAAAGAAAAACGCTCAGTGATTTCCTTGGAGGGAGGACCGAAGAAAACATTGGCTACGGCGCGAAGCGAATAAACGGCAGAAATGACGACGGTCGATGCCACCAGAGCTTGTAACCAGAGTGACTCTCCTTTGAGCGAAAGGAAAACTCCAATTTCACCCCAAAAATTACCAAAACCAGGTAAACCCACGGATGCCATGGTTGCTGCGACAAAACACGCAGCGAGAATGGGTGTGTGTTTGGCTAAACCTCCTAGCTCATCAAAACGGTATGTTCCGGCTCGGGTACGCACAGCATTAGCCAATAAGAAAAGAGCAGCACAGGAGAGACCGTGAGCTACCATTAAAAAGAGTGCAGCGTCTAATCCCGCTGCAACGCCTCGACTTGTGCACACCCAAATACCTAAGAAGATGGGACCCATATGTGCCACTGAACTCCAAGAAATCAATTGTTTGAGGTCTCGTTGAGCGAGGCAAATCAGACCGGCAATAACGACATTTGCCACCGCACAAATTAAAAACCATTTACCAACTGTACCATGACCAATGTTCATCGAAGCGGCAGCGATGATAATGATACCGTAAAGACCGAATTTCTTTAAAGCCCCCGCATGAATCATAGAGACTGGGGTTGGTGCGGCAGAGTAACCAGGAGCCGCCCAAGAGTGAAAAGGGAAGAGGGAGGCAAGAGTGCCAAACCCAAAAAGAGTAATGGCGGCGGTCGCTGTAGGTAAACTTACCTGTGGATTGTGTAATCCGAGGAAAAGTTGTTCAAAGGTGGCATCCATCAAACTCAGTCCAGCGGCAGACATTGCGATGAGAATTCCTGCCAACGAAAGCATGGCACCGACAGTCAAATAAATCGCCATTTGCATCGCTGCTGAGCGACGACCTTCACCTCCCCAATAGAGGGTTAAGATAAAGGTCGGAACGAGGGCAAACTCGTGGAAGAAGTAAAATCCAATAATGTTATCAGTGGCAAAAACTCCTAACGTTCCGCCGAGCATGAATAAAACAAGACCCAAATAAGCATTACGGTTTTCGACTTCTTGAATGAGGGCTTTAATGCCCGCTGCCAAGCCGACGACCGCTGTCATGGCAAAGAGGGGTAGACTGATACCGTTTAAGCCGAAGCTGAAACCCCATGGTCCAGTGAAGCGAAGTTTTAATGGAGAACCAAAAGCCTCAGATGA
>RFOO01000154.1 GCA_009926645.1 bacterium
GCCGATCTCGGCTGGCTTCTTTGGTCACCCAAAACTGGCTTGCTAAATCTTGATTGCCTATCGGCAGCAAAATCCATCGGAGAAAGACTGACAGCGTTTTCCCATGTACTCCTCATGACAGCTACTCCTGGACCCAAAGGTGCTTTGGCGAATGACTGCGGACTGGAATCGGATTCGCTTTATCGTATCGATGCCCACGCACCTTGGCGCCATGGTGCCTATACCGTAGCCATCGATGGCCGAGTTGACACCCGCTTAAAAGCCCGGGAAACGCATCACAACAAAACGGCAATTTCTCTCATCAAACTTTCCCATGAGGGTGCGGTTGCAGCTTTCTTCCCTTCCTACAAATACGCCGAAACGATTGTGGCTGAAATCAAGCGATTACACCCTGAAGCCGATGTGGCTCTACAACCCCGTGGCCTAGGTCCAGAGGGAACGGCGCGATTTGTCGAAGATGCCATTAAACCTTCCGCCATCGTCTGTTTAATCCTTGGCGGGTCGCTCGGTGAAGGCGTTGATCTTTTGGGAGGACGAATTCGCTCAGCCGTTGTCATCGGCCCTGCCCTGCCTGAAGTCAATGCTCTGCAAGAAGCACGACGAAAAATGTTTCAGGAAGAGGGAATCGAAGACGCTTTTGCTTTGGCTTACATCCGTCCCGGAATGCGCAAAGTCAATCAGGCCCTCGGTCGATTAGTCCGTGCCCCAGGGCACACGGCTCGGGTGCTTTTGCATTGCCGACGATTTGCTGATGAAAGTTATAAAAACCTTTTATCCGCCGAATACGGCGAACCAGAGGTTTTAGCGGATGACGATGATTTTCGTCGCTGGATACTGCACAGTTAGATTCGTCCAAAGACGCGCGAAGCGGGAAAACGAACTTTCTTGAACTTAGCGTATTTATCTTCGGGCGATCGATATCCAACGGCACAGGCAACCAAGGTTTCATAGCCCGAACCCTTCAGTCCTAAAATCTGATCGTATTGAGCAGGGTCAATCCCCTCCAACGCACAGGTATCGACTCCAACCATCGCGGCACAAGCCATTAACTGACCGAGTGCGATGTAGACTTGGCGAGCCGCCCAATCCTTTTGACCAACGGCATCTTTTCCTTTCACCACTCCACCCAACATCATTTGTCGATAGGGTTCCAATGCCGTTGCGTTGGCATTACGCTCGGTAATCATGAGATTAAAGAAATCGTTAACATCGACCTCAGTCATTTCAGTCCGACGAGCAAAAACGACTAAATGTGAAGCATCCGTGACTTGAGTTTGATTCCAAGAAACGGGCTTTAACTTCTCCCGCACGGCTGGATCTGAAACGATGAAAAACTTCCATGGTTGCAAACCGTAAGACGAAGGAGCGAGCTGCAACGACTTCTCGATTGCCTGCCAAGTCTCAGCAGGGATTTTCTGCGTCGAGAAAACTTTGGTCGCATAACGCCATTCGAGGGCATTGACCAATTGAGAAGGTGTAGTCGCTGGTTGCATAGATTCGAGGAATCTAAACCCGCCCCTAGCATTGTCAAACTACGCTGGTGAAAGCACTCCACCTGAAAGCAATAAGCGCCGTTGGGTTCGCTCAGCAAATTCCTTACTGTGAGTCACTAAGACAAGGGCAGCTTGCCGTTGCGCAACAACTTCCAACAATAACTTCATAATCTCTTGTCCCGTCGTTTCGTCCAAATTACCCGTCGGCTCATCAGCGAGAATGACAGCTGGCTGATTAATTAGAGCTCGAGCAATCGCGACACGCTGGGACTCACCACCCGATAATTGCGCAGGCATATGATGAATGCGGTGCCCCAAGCCCACTAAAGTCAGGAGTTCTTGTGCTTCTTTTTCACTTCTACCTCGCCCAGCAATTTCTGCGGCGAGCGCAACATTTTCCCAAGCATTAAGCTCGGCCATCAATTGGTAGTTTTGAAAAACAAAACCTACTCCCTGTCCAAGACAACGATGAGGAGCGACGAAACCGCGCGAACCTAGCTGTAACCTGACCTCGCCGGCGTCGGGGATATCGAGTCCGCCTAAAAGTTGAAGGAGAGTTGTTTTTCCCGAACCCGAGGAACCGCGAATCGACAGAGACTCTCCTGCGCGAACCTCCAAATCAACCCTACGCAATACGGCTAACGGACCTGCGGGAGACTTGAAGGATTTTTTTAATCCTTTGGCCTGTAAAACGATTTCAGACATCGCGCATTGCCTCCGAAGGTTTACGGCTTGCGGCCCATAATGCAGGCACTAATCCCGCTAGGGTGGTGACAAGTAGAGTGAACACTGCTGCAATCAAAAAGTCCATCGGATCGTAGTGGAGCGGGACACGTGAAAATTGATAAACGTTAGCCACCATGTCGCCATCACCGAAAAGTGAATTAATGGTACCCAAAATACTATCGCGGAAGGAGAGAATCGTCCACGTAAGAATAAAGCCCAACGAAGTCCCCAAGGCACCAATCCAGAGACCTTGTAAACCAAAGAGACCAACGAGTTGCCAAGGCTTGGCCCCTAAGGCAACCAGAACACCAACTTCACGAGTGCGTCGAATAACGGCTGAAAACAAGGTACTACCAATTGAGAATGAGGCGACCAAAGTGATAATAAACATTAAGAAGAAAAGCATCGTCTTCTCAAAGCGAATCGCTTCGAGGAAGTTCTTCTTAATCTCCTGCCAAGGCACAAATCGCAAATCAGGCTTACCCTGGTTTAAACGCGCCGCAATCACTGGTGCTTGATTAGGATCATCTAAACGGAGAACGAGTCCATGGACTTTGTTGCCGAGAGACCAAAGTTCACGAAAGCGACGAAGTGAAATCATCGCGGCACGATTATCCACCTCGGAAAATCCAGTACGTACAATGGCACAAACTTCCAGTTCAGCGGGTAAAGGGGCTTTACCTTTTTCAGCCTGATCCACCATCACAGGGGACCATAAATCAATCTTGTCTCCAACCTTCACACGCAAATCGCGTGCCAACCCTATTCCAAGAACAACCCGTCCATCATCGAGATCATTAAAATCTCCCGCAATAACATAGCCACGGGCAGGCAAATCTTCATCGGTCGGCACAATCCCACGAACAAAAGCAACGCCCGAGAAAGAACCTCGGCGAGTTAAAGCCGGACCTTCAGCGTAGGGACTAATTGAAAGCACCGCCTCCTCCACATTCAAAGAGGAGACTAACTCATCCACATTTGAAATAGGTCGGTTAGCAATCACAACACACTCGCCAAAGGATTCACGGATGCGCAGTCGATGCTCCTCACCAAAACCATTCATGACCGTCTGGACGACTAAGAGTGACGCCACGCCCAAACCTACCCCTAAGATAGAAACAATCGCAAAGGCTGGGAAACGCTTTCCTGGAGGAAAGAGTTGACGCAGTGCGAGATGGAAAAACCAGGCCA
>RFOO01000155.1 GCA_009926645.1 bacterium
GCGATGGCGGTAAAAAACATTCAAGATTCAGGTCGTGTGACTGGCCTGCTTCCTCGACTGCAAAAAATCGACTAAAGCCTTGCCCGTAAAGTACCACGGGTAACGCCGAGTTGATTGAGAACTTTTAGGTCACTCCACAACTCGGAGCCTGAAATCTCGCCGTTGAGCAATGCTTGGTATTTTTCGAGAGTTCGTTTCACCGTCGATGCATCCTCATCGACAAATTCAATGCGAAAACGTCGCACCCCTAGAGCCAACAATTCTTGGGCGTATTCCGCTCCTGTTTGCGCTCGGGAATTAAATAAAGTATTCCGACATCCCGCATCGGCCTTCAAAATATGTTCCGCTCCCACTCGATCTCGTAATTTCACTCGGTGTTTTTCACAAGGGCGACCACAGTCCCGGTAATCTTTACCTGAAGATAAAAAAGTGCAGAACACACAATGCTCCATATGGAACATCGGCATATGCTGGTGTAAAGTTACCTCAAACCACGAGGGAGGAGCCGACTTTAACATAGCCGCCAACTGGTTCGTATCACAGTCATACGAAGCGGTCAGACCTTCTAGGCCGTGTTCATTCATTAACCATTCGGCGGTTAGGCCGTTAGCAACATTCAGTGAAAAGTCTCCACGGCGACGCTGACCCGCAAAGGCTTTGAGGTTTTCGTGATTGCGCACCAGATACCCATCAGCCTGACATGATAAGACAATCTCAGCGATGCGATCCTCGCCAGGTTTATGAATACGTGGACCCATCGCCCAAAACTCAATTTTCCGTCCTGCAGCTTTCGAAAATTCACGCACGTGAGAAACCGCAGCTCGGAAACGCTTCGGGTCTTCAAATTCGGCATAGATAACTCGCGCACCCCATTCTAAAACCGCTTCGAGTTGTTCAGGCTCACGAATGACCACAACCATTTCGGGTTTTTCAGCAGATGCAATCGGGGCCGATTGAATCTCCGTTGCAGAATCGTCATAAGGCAAAAGCGTCCAACGGGGAGGTTGCTCGCGGAGTTTTTGCAGACGCTCGATGCAATCGCGTCGTAAGCGATTTAACTCACTCACTGGCACCAGTAAAGACCCCTCCATATCGCATTCTAACTTCGTTAATTCAAATCCTGTATCACCCAATCGACCTAATTGATCTTTTAAAATAACTGAATCGAGAGGACGTTTTTCTGCGGCAACGCAAGGCATGGTTGAATCAGCGGCAACGACGTGACCTTCGCCGTCATTAAATTCTACTCGTAAAGATTGTGCGAGGCGACCGATGACTTTGGCTGAAAGGGGACGGCGGTAATGGGGACGTTCGCGATCCCATGATTCGCGTAAACGTTTGTCTAACTCTTGATCCTTTGTTTTCCACAATCGCGCTCCAACTTCGACCTTATCCCAATCGATATCATCCCGACCAAACCTCACAAAACTGAGTCCTTGGCGAGCTGGTTCAAGGCCATGCACGAATCCCCCTTGCTCACGTTCGGCTGGTTTACCTTGGTCAAAAACGACACCATCGCCTGGCTTGAGTGGACCTTCCAGTTTTAAGGTCACTCCTTGAGCGGTTATATCTATCACACGACCAAGATAAGCTCCGCGCTTCTTACCAAAACGTGCATGTACCAGCTGTTGATTATCGATTCCGCGCAGCCAACCCGTGTGCAACCCGCGCGAAAAAGTCATTTGCATTGCATAATCTTCTTCACGTCGGACTTGTTGAGCAGCGGACTCTGGATTGCCACCCGATTGCAAAGCCTGCCAAGACGCATCCACCGCTCTCCGATAAGCTTTGGTTATCGCGGCAACATATTCGGGCGTTTTGAGTCGCCCTTCAATTTTCAAGGATTTTACCCCTGCTTTGATTAAATCAGGGATGACTTCAATTCCGGCTAAATCTTGAGGCGATAAGAGATAAGCACGGTCACCTAAATCTCGAACCACTCCATCGACGACTAATTCATAAGGTAAACGACACGCCTGAGCGCATTCACCACGATTGGCGGAGCGACCACCCAATGACTCGCTGGTTAAGCACTGACCAGAATAAGCTACACAAAGTGCTCCATGCACAAAAACCTCGAGGTCGAGTGGCTGACCTTGCAACGATTGTTGGGTTTGGATTTTCTGGATTTCTGGAATGGAAACCTCGCGACCAAGGACAGCAAGAGAAGCACCCAAAGTCCTTGCATAATCGACACCCGCCGCACTCGTCACAGTCATTTGTGTCGAAGCATGAATTGGGAAATCGGGAGAGATTCGTCGAATCAATCGACAGATACCTGCATCTTGAACGATAGCGGCATCAACACCCGCCGCGATAATCGTACGGAGCGTGCGCGAAGCCTCGGCGAGTTCATCAGAGAAGATTAAGGTATTAAAAGTGACATAACCTTTGACTCCCCTTCCATGCAAATAAGCCATCAGATCAGGCAAATCGGCTTCCTCAAAGTTATTGGCACGAACGCGGGCGTTAAATCGCCCTACCCCAAAGAAAATCGCATCGGCACCGTTTTCAACGGCGGCTTTAGCACAATCCCACCCTCCCGCTGGTGCTAGGACCTCGGGTTTGGCGATGGGAATGGAAACTGGAATTGCCACGACCACACAAAGACAGGAACTTTTGCGGAGTGCAAAGAGCAATTAAGGGTGGCGGTGGCCTGCTTCCAGGATTGCCCCCTAGGCCAAGACTGCCTTAAGTGAAGTATGGCTGATAAATTCGAAGAAATATTTCAAATGCAAGCCGCGCTCAATAAGCGCATCGGCGTCATCACCGAAGGGATGTCCGAAGAGGAAAAGATTAAATGGACCTTAAATTACCTTCGTGCGATGCAACAAGAGATGGCCGAGTTAACCGACTCGGTACCGTGGAAGTGGTGGGCAAAATATCAGAAGTTTGATGAACAAAATGCCCGCGTCGAAGTCATCGATCTCTTTCACTTTCTCATTTCTATCGCTCAAGTTTTAGGCATGTCGGCAGAGGACGTTTATCAGGCCTACCTGAAAAAGAACGCGGTCAACCACCAGCGGCAAGATTCAGGGTATGTCAAAAAAGACGAAAACGACTCCCGTCACATTTAATTCACTTCTTGCGTCATGAAAAAAAACTCCTCGGCTCGTCGTGGATTTACTCTCATCGAACTTCTCGTCGTTATCGCGATTATCTCGATTTTGAGTATGCTAACCTTTGCCCTTTTTAAAGCGGCTAAGAACGGCAACAACAAAGGCAAGGCTCGAGGCGAAATTCAAGCACTCGCCATGGCTTGCGAGGTGTATAAAAAAACTTACGGCGATTATCCCTGCGGCTCATCTAGCGCCACCCCCAGTAACAGCACTCAGTTTAGAAAAGATTTTTTTGATCAACTGATTGGGCGTAAAGTCATCAGCATTTCAGCAATCGCTGCGGGAGGGA
>RFOO01000156.1 GCA_009926645.1 bacterium
GCTTGGCTAAACGGAAAATTTAAACCGCAACCCGCTCAGCAAAGAAAGGTAACTGGCGAAACCCCTCGCTTACGTGTGACAGAAGCAAATTTAAATAATCTTAAAAATTTCTCCTGCTCGATTCCACTCGGAAGACTGGTAGGACTTTGTGGGGTATCAGGGTCTGGCAAATCAACTCTTCTTCATCAAGTTATCGGACAGCGCGACACCGAGTCCGATGATACAACGACTAAAGCCATCGGCAAAATCATCTTTGATGCTGAGCCAACGGAGATAACTCTCATCGATCAATCCCCCGTTTCTCGAACCACTCGTTCTAATCCTGCTTTATATGTAGGGGCCTGGGATGCGATTCGAAATCTTTTGGGAAATTCTCTGGCGGCGAAGGCTGCGGGATTAACACCATCGCATTTCTCGTTTAACTCTGGAGAGGGCCGCTGTGAACGTTGTGGTGGAGCCGATGAACTTTTGCATCTTTCCGTAAGTGAAGTGCGAAAGTTTCTGGGTGAACGCACGCCCGCCAGTCGGCAATTATCCGTTCTCGAAGAAGTTGGATTAGGCTATCTCTCCCTCGGACAACCCTTAACCACCCTTTCTGGGGGCGAAGCGCAGCGTCTAAAATTAGTGCGTTACTTATCTCGGCTCGATTCTCACCAGTCAGGTGCTCTGCTTTTACTCGATGAGCCAACCACAGGCCTCCATCGTGATGATGTCTTCCGCCTCGTAAAACTTTTACAGCGTTTAACAGAGTCAGGGCATTCTCTCATTGTTGTGGAACACCATCTGGACGTACTCAATGCGTGCGACTGGCTGATTGAAATGGGACCAGAAGCTGGACCCAAGGGAGGGCAAATCATCGCCGAAGGCACGCCCGCTCAAATTACTCAAAAAAACACCCCAACGGGAAAGTTTCTCCAATCGCGCGATGTGGAATTTCAGTCATCTCCACCAAACCATACCAGCAACCGACCTACCTCGATTCTGCTCCAAGGAGCCCGTGAACATAATTTAAAAAATGTTTCCTTAGAAATAAAACATGGCTCGCTCACGGTACTGACGGGAGTGTCGGGTTCAGGTAAATCAACCCTCGCTTTCGATATTCTTTTTGCAGAAGGCCAACGACGCTTTTTAGAATGCGTCTCAGCTTACGCGCGACAATTTGTCGAACAACTACCCAAACCAGCCATCGACAACCTTTCTGGCCTACCTCCAACCGTGGCGATTGAACAACGGCTGACCCGTGGATCCAATAAATCGACGGTCGCTACCGTGACTGAAATCGCTCAGTATCTTCGAGTCCTCTACGCTCGGGCTGGCATTCTTCACAGTCCAATAACGGGAGAACCCCTTGAAGAACTTACCGAAGATAATCTGGTGCGGCTAATCAAGAAACACCGACATCGTCATCCCCGCGGAAAAATAGCTCTCGCTGCACCCCTCATTAGAGCACGCAAAGGTCATCATCGTCCCTGTGCCGAATGGGCTGAAAGTCATGGATTGAGTTTATTGCGATGCGACGGAGTTTTGACTCCTGTCGCAGACTTTCCTGGCTTGGATCGCTATCGAGAGCATGATGTTGATGCGGTATTCGGAATGATGCAAAGTGATGAAAGTATTCTCAAACCCGATGGCACTATTGTAACAGGCGAAAAAGCCCTGCGTTCATTACTGAAAGAAATTTTAGCCATCGGCAAAGGTGCCTGTGTTTTGATAACCGAGTCAGGAAAAACGCTGGCCTATCTTTCAACCTCTCGCAGTGATCCTGCTACGGGCGAATCTTACCCTGAGGTAGATCCGAAACACCTGTCCTGGAATTCACCGCGTGGTTGGTGCCCTGATTGCCGAGGGCACGGATTGAAAGTTGAAAGTTTTTCTTCCGACGAAGAAGAAACATTAAATGAGAATGCTTTAGCCGACCGCATGACGGATGAGGTCTGTCCTAGCTGCCAAGGCGATCGCCTCAATCAACTCGGCCGATCTGTGAAACTTTCCACAACCCAAGGTCAAAAACAATCCCTGCCTGATTTATTAAAATGCCAGCCCAATGAGGTGCTTCATTTTCTCAATCGTCTTTCCGTCGGACCAAGGGAAAAAGCCATTGTCCAAGCACTTCTGCCAGAAATCTCTGCCCGCTTAAAATTTCTGGAATCGGTTGGCCTCGGCTATCTCGCACTCAATCGCAGTGCAGACACCCTTTCGGGAGGAGAGTCGCAACGTATCCGACTTTCTGCACAATGCGGATCAACTCTCTCGGGTGCTCTTTATGTTTTAGATGAGCCAAGTATTGGTCTTCATCCTCGCGACAATGATCGTCTCATTCAATCACTCCATAACTTAAAAAATCGCGGCAACACGGTTTTGGTTGTTGAACACGATGAAGACACCATGCGAGCCGCGGATCAAATCATTGATGTCGGTCCTGGCGCAGGTATTCACGGTGGTAAAATCGTTGCCCAGGGCACCGCAAAGGAAATGGAATCCTTCCCTCAATCCATCACCGGGCAATCCCTCAAGTCTTCTATTCCTCACCCACTTCGAGGCCATCGTCGAACCATCAAAGGCTCAGGTGCTCCCGCCGTATGGATAAAAATCAAAAACGCTCGTTTGCGAAATCTAAAAGGTTTCGATGTCTCTTTCCCCACGGGTAGACTTTCCGTGGTCTGCGGTGTTTCAGGCGCAGGTAAAAGCACGCTGATTACCGATTTACTAGCCCCCGTTGCAAACTATGGCATCACCCACAAAAAAGATAGCGTAACCAGCAAAGAGATAAAGCACTGCCTGCCCGCATCTGAATCCAATGCTCTTACGAGTTTGAGTGGATTAAAATCGTTTCGCCAAATTATTCTCGTCGATCAAGAGCCGATTGGGAAAACCCCTCGCTCAACTCCTGCCACTTACATTGGAGCCTGGGATTTAATCCGAGAGCGATTAGCCTCCTTGCCCGACGCCATTATGCGCGGGCATGGCGCTGGTTTCTTCTCCTTCAACACTTCAGGTGGTCGGTGTGAAGCTTGCTCAGGCGCTGGCAGAATTAAGCTCGAGATGAACTTCTTACCTGACACTTATGTTCCTTGTGAAGAGTGCCAGCAATCGCGCTATGGTGCAGCAGCCCGCACGATTCAATGGCATGGCAAATCGGCTGCTGACCTTTTAAAAATGAGTTTCGAGGAGGGAGCTTCTTTCTTTTCGTTTGATGCAAAACTTCACGATCTTTGTCGGTTAATGACACAGACAGGATTAGGCTATCTCACCCTGGGACAAAGTAGTCCCACCCTTTCTGGAGGAGAATCACAGCGCTTAAAATTAGTTAGTGAACTCGCCCAAGGACTCCCCACTTTTCGCGAACGCCATAAAGGAAAAGTTAAGCCCAACCTCTA
>RFOO01000157.1 GCA_009926645.1 bacterium
GCCGAAATCTGCTCCCGTCATGCCTGTCGACGTTTTAAGACTTTAGATGAAATGGCTCAGGCTTGTGATGCGGTGAGCGTGGTGGTTCCTACCAATTTCCACGCTGCTATTGCCATTCCTTTATTGGAAAAAGGTGTCCACCTTCTGGTGGAAAAACCTCTTTGTGTAACCCTTGAAGAAGCTTCGCAGATTTTAGCTGCCGCTCGCCAATCGGAACGAATCGTTCAAGTGGGGCATATCGAACATTACAATCCTGTGATGTCCTATTTAGAGAAAGCGGTCACCGATGCACGCTATATCACCGCAGAACGTTTGGCTCCTTTTACCCCTCGTGGCACCGAAGTCGGTGTGGTTTTAGACTTAATGATTCACGATATTGGCATCGTCTTGCAATTAGCGAACTCTCCGGTTGAGCGTATTGATGCCGTCGGTGTTTCAGTCGTAACGCAAACCGAAGACATCGCGAACGCACGTATTCTTTTTCAGAATGGGTGCGTAGCTAATTTGAGTGCAAGTCGTGTTTCCTTGAAAAAGAATCGTGAGATTCGTGTTTTCCAAACCGGTGGCTACCTCTCTATTGATTTTATGGGTCAAAAAGGCCACACGGTGCGGGTTGACCCACGAGCCGAAGGGGGTTTTGTTAAAGAGGAAATTCCCATTGAAAAAGCTGAACCCTTAGCGGTTGAACTCGGTTCTTTCGTGAGTTGTGTGCGCGAGCGCAAAAGCCCGAAAGTATCGGGTGAATTAGGTCGATCGGCTTTAGAGGTGGCTTTAAAAATTACCGAACAAATTCGTGCGGGGATGAAGCGGGCATGAGTCAGTTTCCCGTCATTCCTAAAGAGTTTGATCGTCCACTCGCGGGCGAGGTCGATGTCTTGGTAATCGCGGGAGAGCACTCAGGCGATCAACATGTCGCCAAAGCGGTGGCTGATTTGCTGACTAAGAATCCCCGACTTCGGGTTGCTGCTTTTGGTGGTCCCTGTTTAAAGGCAGCGGGAGCTCAGTTGCTTTTTGATATGACCACTTTTTCTGCGGTGGGCATTGTGGAAGTTTTATCGGCTTACCCGTTTTATCGAAAACTTTTTCGGGGCATGACCGCTTGGGCTAAACGTTGGAAGCCACCATTGGTGGTTTGCGTTGATTATCCAGGTCTCAATTTGCGTTTTGCTCATGCAATGCGTCAGGCAGGTCTCTCTCACGCAGGCGGTGGCAGTATGAAAGTCATTCAGTACATCAGTCCGCAACTTTGGGCTTGGAAGCCAAAACGTCGTTTTGCCATGGCCCAGTCGCTTAACTCAGTCGGAACGATTTTTCCGTTCGAGCCAGAAGTCTATGCTGACACATCTCTGTCGGCACAGTTCGTTGGACATCCTTTTGCAGACTCTCGTAACGAATCTCATTTGCGCTACGATCCTGAAGGCGCCGTTTTATTGTTGCCTGGTAGTCGCCCGAAGCCCGTCCGAAAAATCTTTCCTTCACTCATCGAGGCTTTTGCACTTTTCCGCAAAACTCACCCGAAGCGTCGGGCAATCGTTCTACACACTGGCGGTGCAGTCCACGCTGAGCTTTATCGTCTCTGCGCAGAATATGGTGCCCAAGCGAAGGGTATTGATTTGCGTCCTGTGCAAGACGGGCCTGTCTCGGCCTGTGCGGCTTTAGTCAGTTCGGGCACAATGTCTTTAACGGTTGCTTTAGCTGGTATTCCTGGTGCCGTGGTGTATCGGGCGAATCCACTCACGTGGCTTTTGGGTCGTCGTTTAATTGCGGGTAAGGTGGATTATCTCGGTATCGCTAATATTTTATTAAAACGGCAAGCTTGGCCTGAGTATCTTCAAGAGAACTGTGAACCCGAGGCCTTGGCTAATCGCCTCAACCAATGTGTCAGCAGTGCCGAAGTGCATCAGCAGGCGGAGGCTGATGCCCGCGAGTTATTAAAAATGTTGTCCACTCATGCGGGGCTGACTCCTGCTGAATGGATGGCTAGTTTTTTACCGAAGTGAATCAGCCTGGCAAAATTATCATTTTGGGCTGTGGTTACATCGGAACCGCTTTTGCCCGATTGGCCCAGGCACAAGGATACGCCGTTTGTGGTGTGGTTCGTTCAGAAGCTTCGCGTGAGCGATTAGAGTCTCAAGGAGTTTCAGCTCTCGTTTTTGATATTCATCGCGATGATTGGCAGAAGTTACCCCAAGATTTTACATCCGTGATTTATTGTGCGAGCACGGGAGGTGGGGGAAGTGAATCCTACCGCTTGGCTTATGACAGCGGAGTAAAGCGAGCCTGTGCTTGGGCGGAAAAAATCGGAGCGCAGCATTTTATTTTTACCAGTTCTACGGGGGTCTATCGGCAAGACGATGATTCGCGCGTTGATGAAAATTCATCCGTAGGAGGGACTGAAAATGCCGATGCTCTGTGTGCAGGTGAACAGGCAGTTCTTTCATCATCGATTCCCGTTCGTCGTGTTCTAAGACTCGGTGGACTCTACGGGCCAGGGCGTCATTATTTACTCGATCAAATCAAACGAGGCGAATGTCGAATTGGGGGTCGGACGAATCATTACATTAATTACCTTCATCAAGAAGATGCAGCGCAGGCTTTGTTGGCTGCAATTACTCGAGGACCTTCTGGCCCGCGTATTTATAATGTTTGTGATGGTTCTCCCGTAAAGAAATCCGATTTGGCGCAATGGATTGCGCAACAGGTAGGTGCTGGAGAAATAATTTTTGATCAAGAGGCTCCAGGTGGACCACGTCAGCGACGGGGTGCTCTTTCTCAGCCCAGTCGCAGGGTGGATAATTCAAGGATTAGGCAGGAGTTGGATTGGAAACCCCTTTATTCCACGGTTTTTGACGGATTGAGGGCGTTTCTTTAATGGTTTTTTATCTCTGAGTTACAGGAGAGTTACATTCAGTTAACCCGACTGTCATCATTCTGTCACATAGGTATGCCATAGTGCTCTCGCTATAACGCACTCCAACTACCTATGAATACTACCCTCAAATCCATGCTCGTAGCGGCTGCAGCACTCACTGCTGTATCCTCCTATGCGCAAGATAAAGCCACGCTCGATCTTCTCGTGAAGAAGGGCCTCATCACCGCTGAAGAGCGCGCCAAGACCTTGGATGAAGCATCCCAGGCTCGTGCGACTTCCGGCGTTAATCGCGTCTTCCCTAAAGAAGACACCACCAAGCGCCTGACTATCTCGGGTTATTTCCAAACTCAGTATGAGAACTATGGCAGTAGCCAAACTTCTACAGCGGGCACCAAGACGGACAAGATTCAGCAATCCAACTTCATCATGCGTCGTCTCTACCTCGAGCTCCTCGCTGATGTGGGTGAAGGTATCTCGGGTAACGTGGTTCTCGATATGTC
>RFOO01000158.1 GCA_009926645.1 bacterium
GAGAAAGTTCACCATGAAGTGGGAGAACTTCAGCGCCCCGAACAATCGGTAAATTCTTTAAAGCCGAAATCGTCCGAGAAATCTCAAAACCTCCGGGCATAAAAACCAGAATATCTCCCGTAGCTTCTTCGGCTAAAATTTTCGCAACCTGCTCCGCTGCTATTTCGGAAATCCCTCGAGAACGAGACGGAGAAATCGATTGGTAAACAATGTCGACTGGGAACGTTCGACCATCCGCAGCCAAGGTCTCCGCCTCGCCCAACCATTCAGCCACACTGGTTGTATCCAAGGTCGCCGACATCACTACCATGAGTAAATCAGGCCGAGATTTTTCCTGTAATTGCCGAGCTAAAGCCAGAGCGATATCGGAATGCAGGCTTCGCTCATGAAATTCATCAAAAATAACCGCTCCGACTCCTTTCAATTCAGGATCAGAGGCCATTTGCCTTAAGAGTAAAGCTTCCGTGACAAATTTAATCCGCGTTTGTGCCGATTCAACTCTTTCAAAACGAATTTGATAACCAACCTCCTGCCCCAAGGAACCGCCACGTTCTTGAGCGACTCGGTGAGCCAGCAATCGCGCAGCCATTCGCCGAGGTTGCAAAATCACTACTTGTCCTTGCACCAAACCTAAATCTAAAAGCATTTGGGGCAATCGCGTGGATTTGCCCGAACCCGTTGGAGCTCGAAGAACGATACGCCGCGTTCGTGCACAGGCCGAAATCAGCGAGTCTCGCAAATCATCAATCGGCAGAGAGGGATTCATCCGACAGGCAAATGTATTATTTGTGCCTCAACCCGTCGCTCAATAATTTTTAAACGGGCCAAAGTTACTGGCTGACGAAATCTTCGTGGACCTGCACTTCCTGGATTCAACCGCAACACTTCCCTCTCTTGAATGATTTCTGGAATGTGGGTATGACCAGTGATCACTAAATCCGGATAATAGTCGCTTTCCACAACCGTATGGTGACCATGATACATTAAAATTCGTAAGCCCTGTATCTCTCGACAGATAACTAAAGGGAAATCGAGATTATCATCACAGTTTCCAGAAACTGCATAACACGGCGCAATGGATTCTAACTCAGAAATAATCGATGGGCTACCGATATCACCGGCATGAAAAATAACCTGACAGCCCTCGAGAGCCAAAACCGCTTCGGGTCGAAGCAACCGATGGGTATCAGAGATAACCCCCACTTCAAAGGGCAGGGACACCATTATTGAGGACGACGCAACTTATCCGATGGGATCGAACGCAAAGCGGTAAACTCAGCACCAAGGGTTTGCTTAAGTTTATCGCGTAAAGCTTGGGGCAACGCACTCACTGCGGCCTCAAAATCTTTATCCCCGGGAAAAGAGGGCTTTGAATCAATCGGTGATAAAGGAACGCTGACGGTCGGCAAATTAAAGGCAAAAGCATCTATCTCAGAATCGGGATTAGACTTCGATTCATCATCAACCACCAAAGACCTTTCATCTCCATCAACGACACTATCGGAAGCTAAGACTGAACTGTCTTCACTTGAGGACGAAACAAGAGGGGTGCTAACAGGACTCGTGGCTTGAGATACTTCCGCTGGTGCGACGAGCGAACTGCTTATTTTTTTTTGGCCGGGCTCCCGAGGGAGACCAGCTGCAGCGGCCGCGATGTCTTTTATCAGAAGATCAATCGACCGCTGTCGACTCTGCTCAATCGCCTTGAGCATACTAATCTCGAAATTTGCCCTCGGCGAAAGACCATGCCGGATTGATTGCTCACTCGCCTGCAGAGATTCCAAAATGCGAACCAACTGCTCGGTGGACATTGCCGCTCCCCATTGATTGCTAAAACCGTTTGCTTTGACGGCATCGATAACAGCCATGCGCACTCGCAACTGTAAATCGGAAAGAACGCGCATTAAATCCCTACCTTCGGCATGAAAAGCGTCGCAGAGCGTGAGAACTTTAGTCGCCTCACCCGTTGCAATCGCTTGAGCAAGTCCATTGATTTGTTGCTCCGAGGCTAAACCATAAATGGCTAAGACATCTGCTTCGGTAACTTTTTTCCCTGAAAATGAAATAACCTGATCGAGTATCGACTGCGAATCGCGCATACCACCGTTAGCTAAACGTGCAATAGCGGCCAGAGCTGCAGGCTCCGCCGTCACCCCATCCGCTTTTACAATGCGCGCCAATTGAGCCGAAATAACCTCTTCTGCAATGGGATGAAACTCCAATCGCTGACAGCGTGAAGTAATCGTAGGGAGGACTTTGTCCGATTCGGTCGTCGCCAAAATAAACTTAACCCATGCAGGCGGTTCTTCGAAAGTTTTTAAAAGCGTATTAAAAGCATCTTTGGTTAACTGATGCACCTCATCGATGATAAATACCTTAAACGTACAGGTGTTTGGCGGATATTGGCACTCTTCGCGCAATCTTTTCGCATCGTCGATACCTCGATTAGAAGCGGCATCAATTTCAACCACATCGAGACAACTCCCCTGTTCAATGGCCTGACAAATCGAATCATCCAAAGAAAAATCCGCCTTCGGTCCGCCTGTGCAATTAAGTGCTTTGGCTAAGATACGTGCAGTGGTCGTTTTTCCGGTACCCCGAGGACCTACAAAAAGGTAAGCATGAGCCAATTGCTTCGTCGTCAGCGCATTTTTCAGCGTTCGCACAATATGCTCCTGCCCCACCAATTCATCAAATTGACGAGGGCGCCAGCGACGGGCTATGACCTGAAATCCTGGGTTAGACACGCTCGATGACTCAAATCCAGCCCCGCACTGGTGTCAACGGGGCAAAAGATATTCTACTCCCACTCGATGGTAGCAGGAGGCTTGGACGAGACATCATAGACCACGCGATTAATCCCTTTTACCTCATTAATAATGCGGGTGGAGGCTCGCTGAAGCACATCGTAGGGTAAGCGTGCCCAATCCGCCGTCATCGCATCGGACGAGGTCACTGCACGTAAGGCACAAACATTATCGTAGGTGCGACCATCGCCCATCACTCCGACGCTGCGAACGGGTAGGAAGACTGCAAAAGCCTGCCATACTTTATCGTAATTTCCTGAGGTGCGGAGTTCATTGATAAAAATATCATCTGCCCGACGAAGAACATCCAATCGATCTGGGGTAATTTCACCGCAAATACGGACTGCTAAACCAGGACCAGGGAAAGGATGACGCCAAACCATCTCTCGAGGCAAACCAAGTGCTTGGCCTAAAGCACGAACTTCGTCTTTAAACAACTCACGCAAAGGCTCGAGTAGTTTTAACTTCATGTTCTTGGGCAATCCGCCGACATTGTGGTGACTCTTGATTGTCACCGCTGGTCCACCTGTTGGAGAAACTGA
>RFOO01000159.1 GCA_009926645.1 bacterium
AAGTATACGCATACTCTATAAACCCCTGACAGTGCTAAAAGTTTCACAACCGATACATGCATAGATTCGATTAACATACATCTACTTTATTGCCAATGATGCCCAAGTCTATTGACTCATTATCATGTCATCACCTCTGCCGATTCTTTATGTTAAACCTGGTTGCCCATGGTGCACGCAGGCTTTGGAATTCTTCGCTCAACAAGGGGTAAAGTGTGATATTAAAGATGTCATCGCAGACATGCATCAAATGCGTCAACTGGTAGCCACCACGGGACAATCCAAATGTCCCTCATTTCGTTATGGCGATTTTATCGTCGCTGACTTCTCGGTGGATGAGTTTATCGCTAAAGTAAAAAAGAATACTCAAGTCTGCCAGGAATTAGGACTGAAGGTTTAAGTTTTTTTTCGACGGATCGTTTTACGATCGTAGAAAACTTTTTCCATAAAGAGTCCGCGGGCAGGAGCTGTTGGAATCTCTGCAGTAATTTTTTTCTCTTCGCGATAAGCGACTAAGCGTTCGGGTGGCATTTTGCCTTCGCCGACACGAATGAGTCCACCCACTAAGCGTCGAACCATCTTGTAAAGATAGCCATTGGCTTCGGTGGTAATGGTGATGCGTTTACCACGCTGTTTAACTTCTAATCGTCGAAGATCTTTTACGGGATGTTCATTTTCCATCCCTTGGCTATGGGTCGCACCAAAGGCACGAAAATCGTGTTTCCCTAAAAGCAACTTGGCGGCCTTTTGCATGGCTTTAACGTCAAGCTTATCCCAGTCCCGTCCGAGGCAATAGCGAGACTCCCACGGTTTACAGTAGCCAATATTAATTTCGTAACGGTAGCGCTTGCCGATTGATGAATAACGGGCGTGAAATTGACCATGTACGCGCTGAATTTTGGTGATGAGTAAACCCGCTTGATCACCAGTGTTCATCGCATCAACTAAGCGAGCAGTAGGGTGAGGCCAAAAAGCATCGAAGTGAAAACATTGTCCTTCGCTGTGGACGCCAGCATCGGTGCGTCCGCTGGATTGTACGGTGATTTCTTTTTTAAAAATACGACTTAAGCGTGCTTCGACTTCACCTTGGACAGTTCGTACATCGTTCTGAATCTGCCAACCCATGTAATCCGTTCCATCATAAGCTACGGTGACGAGAAAACGTTCAGGAGATAAATCGGTTCGTTTTTGTTTTTTACCCATGTTACGCACCCCATCCTCGGCTATTTAGGTAATCTTGCAGTAAAACGGTGGCCGCACGAGAATCGCGTTCGCCCGTTTTGGCTTGGGCTTGGCGCTCCTGAATCGATTTAGGTTTTTTTGTTTTAGATAAATCATCGGCAGCTTGGCTCGTGAGTCCTTCATCGATGAACTCGATGGGCAAGTGAAAACGATTTTTTAGTTCTTCAGCAAACGCATCGACTTCCAAACATCGCTTCGTTTTTTCTCCTTCTAATGAAAGTGGATAGCCCAGAACGAGGTGCGTCACTTTGAGTCGTTTAATCTCTTGAGCTATTTGTTGGAAGCGCTGTTCTGCCTCTTCGGCGTTGGCTGCCGGAAGGGGGAAGGCAAAGCCAAGTTCATCGCCGTGGCTTAGTCCCACACGTTTGGTGCCATAATCGATTCCAAGAAAGACAGATCCCACGACCAAACCCTGTGCCATTCATGTTAGTTTTTCAATCTCTGCTTTAATTGTTGTCGGGGGTTTGACACTGACGGTTGGTTGCTGTGTATGGAGGTATGGAGAGTCACCTTGGAGAGCATGAACGAACCCTCTTTGGGCGCCAGATGCGCATTCCTGGGGTAGGTGAGGTGGGCCAACTGAAAATTAAATCGGCGAGAATACTCGTTGTCGGTGCGGGTGGGCTTGGTTCGCCTGCAGCCATGTATTTGGCGGCCGCGGGTGTAATGACTCTTGGCGTCGCAGATCCAGATGAGGTTGAGTTAAGTAACTTACACCGACAAATCTTACATGGCTTTGATACGTTAGGTTTACCCAAAACAATCTCTGCGGCTGAAGCGTTATCGGAAATTAATCCTGGTATTCGCATCGCTCTACATCCAGAGGGTGCTAAGCCCGAAACAATTTCTGAATTACTATCGCGCTATGATTTGGTTTTAGACGGCACTGATAATTTTGCGACGCGTTACCTCATTGCCGATGCTTGTGTTTTGGCCCAAAAGCCTCTCGTTCATGGCAGTGTCCTGCGTCATGAGGGGCAGGTTGGAGTTTTTTTACCAAAGTGTGGATGTTATCGATGTGTCTATCCGATGATGCCAGACCCAGCCTCAGTTCCAACCTGTGCGGAGAGCGGTGTTTTTGGTGCTACTTGTGGGGTGATAGGATCATGGATGGCGTCCGAGGCCTTAGCGATTGTGTTAGGGCAACGCACTCAGTCTCGCCTGCAAATAGTCGATGTTGCAGGAGGCACGGCTAAAGTTTTACAAATTAAACCCGATGTTCACTGTCCCCTTTGTGGTTCTAATCCTACGATTCAATCAATCCGAAGTGAACGCTATCAACCAACGACTTGTCCTGCACCGATGATGAATGATGTCCCTCTTGAAGTTTCTGTAGAACAAGCTCGCGATCTTTTACAATCGGATAACCCCCCTTTGCTTATCGATGTACGGGAACCGGATGAGTATGCCCATTGTCGGATAGCCCATGCCAAACTCATTCCGATGGCATCCGTGCCCGAAAGACTGTCTGAAATTCCACAAAATCGACCCCTTTTGGTGCACTGCCACCACGGAGGTAGAAGCCTGCGTGTAACCCAATTTTTACGCAGCAAAGGCTATAAAATGGCCACTAACGTCAAGGGGGGTATTGATGCTTGGTCTCTCAAAATCGACCCTCAAGTGCCGCGTTACTAGGTTGAGTCGAGGCTTGCCGAGTCAAAGAACTATACCTTTATTGCCCCTATGATGAAACGTTTCTTCTTAATCCTTTTACCTGCGGCTCTTCTCGTGGGTTGTGGCCCCTCTAAATTACCTTCTGGTTCTGACGGTGAAGGTTTAGCTGGTGCAGGTGGTTTGGAAATGCGTGGCTCTGGTTTCAGTGCTATGGCTGAAGCCATTCGCAATGGCAATATTCCTCCTGAAGCGATCCTCACCACCGTTTATTTCGGTTTTGATAAATACACCGTAGAATCGAATGAGCGCGCAAAACTCGATGCCATTGCGGGACGTGCCTCTAAGA
This sequence comes from bacterium, assembly GCA_009926645.1. Lineage (GTDB taxonomy): Bacteria > Verrucomicrobiota > Verrucomicrobiia > Opitutales > UBA953 > UBA953. The sequence goes on from RFOO01000159.1 coordinate 3,203, forward strand.
CTAAGCTAATCATCGCTGGATACACCGACCAATTTGGTACTGAAGAATATAACTTAGGTCTCTCGGATCGTCGTGCTCAATCTGTGCGCGAATATTTAGTTAAACTTGGTAGTAACCAAGGTAA
>RFOO01000160.1 GCA_009926645.1 bacterium
CGTACGGTGAATCGACCCATGCGAAAAACGTCGCGTGTTTTGAGCACGACATCGTTGAGAGCTAAGTTAAAACTGCCATTGGCAAAACGGATTTCTAACAAGGCGCGATTTTCTAAACGATAATCTCCCGCCAAGATGGTGCGAATGGATCCCGCAACATCTTCACTGGGGTAGGCAGCCAGAAAGCCGAGCTTGCCACGGTTGATGCCAAAAAGAGGTACGCCTTCAAGAGCAGCCGGCTCGGCTACGCCCAAAAAGGTTCCATCTCCACCCACCACACAACAAGCATCGCAGCCTTTAATCGTCTCACGACTAATGGGCCAATGATCGGCCGTAACCAAGTCACAATGAGTGCTAAGCGACGAAGTGCCATAGGGTCGAAAAAACAATCTAGGGTCTTTCTTCTGAAAGGGAAAGACCGAATGGATTCATTATTCTGTCATAAAACGGCGTTTGAGCGATTCTAGCTGAGAGCAGCCAAGACGCTGGCAAGTTTCGAAGCATCGCTGCCTCCACCCATTGCCGCATCGGGTTTACCTCCGCCTTTACCGCCCATTTGCCCACAAGCTTCCGATACAATTTTGCCTGCTTGTTTGCCGGCTTTGACAGCGTCAGCACCGCAATTAGCCACGAGAGAAACTTTGCCCGCTTGTATGGAAGCAAGAACCACGACCGCCGTTGGCCCAATCTTGCCTGCGACCTTGGCTCCGAGTTCGCGTAACTCAGTCGGATTTTCCAAACTCACTTGCGTGACCACCCAGTGCAAGCCTTCCCGGGCTTTGGCTTGCGTGACAAGTGAATCAGCCAACGCAGTGGCTTCTTTATCGCGATACGATTTAAGTTTTTTCTCGAGCGCAGTGGTTTGCTCGTTCAGCGCCACAAAGCGCTTCGCAAGATCACTGACGGGAATGTTATTCGCTGCCGCCAAGGATTTCAGTAATTCGGCTTCGCTCCGCGCACGATCATAAGCGGCTAATCCAGCGACAGCTTCAATGCGTCGGACACCCGCAGCGATGGCGCTTTCAGCGACAATGCGGAAAAGTCCGATTTCGCCGGTGGATCGCACATGCGTACCTGCACAGAGTTCCATCGACCAGCCATTGAGTTTGCTGGGTTGGCCACCGACTTGGACCACGCGCACGGTTTCACCATATTTATCACCGAAGAATTGCATGATGTCGGGTCGACCTTTCACCTGGGCGTAACTTACTTCCGACCACGAAACAGGCTCGTTCGATAAAATGCGGGCATTAACCAAGCGTTCCATCTCTGCGATTTGGTGAGGGGTCAGCGCCTGACCGTTGAAATCGAAAGTAAGTTTTTCGGCATCGACCGATGAACCCTTTTGCGAGGCTTCGGCCGAAACGACTTCATGTAAAGCCCAGTGCAGAAGGTGCGTCACGGTGTGGTGACGTTGAATCGCGGCACGACGGGTTTGATCGAGGGAGATTTCGACAGCAGCGCCAGTTTCAGGAGCTTCATCTCCTTCAATAAAGTGCAGGATGGTTTGACCCGATTTTTGCGTATCGGTCACACGCCACTCGCGTCCGCCTTGGCGGATCACGGCGGTATCGCCTACTTGTCCGCCCATTTCAGCGTAACAGACGCTGCGATCCAAAATAACGACCGAGCGATTTTTTACTTTGGCTACTTGTAAAACTTTCGCGGTCGTCTCGGTCTGATCGTATCCCAAAAAGGTCGTAGGATGGTCGGCCTTGATTTCGGAAAGAGTGATGATCTCTTTCTTTTGGGCGGCGCGTGCGCGTGCACGCTGTTCTTCCATCAATTTTTCAAAACCAGTTGTATCCACCGTAAGCCCGCGCTCGCGAGCCATGAGTTGCGTTAAATCGAGCGGGAAGCCCTGTTCATCGTATAAACGGAAAGCCAGAGCTCCCGTGATGACTCCACCCGCTTTGAGTTTATTTGCTTCCTCTTCGAAGAGGGCGATTCCTTTATCGAGCGTGCGGTTGAAGGATTCTTCCTCGGTGCGAATGACCTCGGCGACGATGTTTTTTCGAGTGCGGATTTCGGGGAAAATATCGCCCATGGTTTCGGCCAAAACTTCAACGAGTTTATGGAAGAATCCACCTTTCAGGCCGAGGGTTCGGCCGTAGCGAACGGCGCGACGCAGGATGCGGCGTAAAACGTAGTTGCGATCGCTATTGCCTGGCTGAATGCCGTCGGCAATCGCAAAGGAAAGCGTACGGATGTGGTCGGCGATGACGCGAAAAGCGACGTCGATTTTTTCTTGTTCATTGGCTCCGGCACTTCCAGGGGCAGGTAAAGTGGAGGCGTATTTTTTGCCCGAGAGTTCTTCGAGTCGACGGAAGAGCGGTGCGAAGACATCGCTCTCATAGTTAGAAATGGTTCCAGAAAAATCTTTAAAATTCTTCGTGCATTGAATGATGCCGGCAACGCGTTCAAAGCCCATTCCCGTATCGACGTGACGGGCGGGTAGGGGTGAAAAAGTGCCGTCGGGATTGGCGTTAAATTGAATGAAGACCAGATTCCAAATCTCCATGCATCGTGCATCGCTTCCGTTGACGAGTTTGCCTTGTGTGTCACCTGCAGGAGTGAGGTCGACGTGCAATTCGGTGCAAGGTCCGCAGGGACCCGTGTCACCCATCATCCAAAAATTATCTTTTTTATTTCCGTTTACGATGTGGATGGCTGGATCCAATCCAGCGGCACGGAATTTTTCTGCCCAAGCATCCCACGCTTCTTGGTCAAATTCAGCAGGATCGCCTTTCGCTTTATTGGGTGAGTAGACGGTGGCGTAGAGACGATGTTTGGGGAATTTCCAAACCTCGGTAATTAACTCCCAGGCAAAATCAATCGCCTCGCGTTTGAAGTAATCGCCGAAAGACCAATTCCCTAGCATTTCAAAGAAAGTGTGGTGATAGGTGTCGAGGCCCACGTCCTCGAGGTCATTATGTTTTCCTCCTGCTCGAATACACTTTTGGGTATCGGCTGCTCGACCGGGCTTAAAGGGACAGGGGGTTTGTCCGAGGAAAATGGGTACGAATTGATTCATCCCTGCGTTGGTAAACAGCAAATTCGGAGAATCGGGCATCAGGCTGGATGACTGCACGATCGAGTGCTGTTTGGACTTAAAAAAGTCGAGGAATGACTGGCGGACTTGGGCGGAGGTCATGAAAGAGGTAAAGTGATGCGTCTTTTAACCACCCCTAAGCTAAAATGGGAAGGAATAAAAAGGGAGGGGGTGTATTCACCTTCCCACCTTTGCACCTTTGCACGGACGCCTCTTGCCTCTCCCCGCCCACCTTCCCACTTTTGCACTTTTGCACCTTTGCACTTT
>RFOO01000017.1 GCA_009926645.1 bacterium
CCTCGCTCAATTAGGATATCGGAGTAGTGATGTGAAAAATTTCCAGGCTCCCTCTTTGCAAAAAGACCTCGTAACGATTTTATCGCAGACCAAGCCCCAAGTCGTCTATCTCCATAACCCCGCTGATAAACATGACACGCACGTCGCCTCGTTCATTCACTGCATTCATGCCTTGCGTGAAATTCCTAAACCACATCGACCTCGTCGAGTTTTAGGCTGTGAGGTTTGGCGGAGTCTGGACTGGCTAGTTGATAACGACAAAATCTTAATGAATGTATCCGGCTCTCCCGATCTTGCCGCACAGTTAAATACTATTTTCCAAACCCAAATTGCGGGCGGGAAAAACTACCCTCTGGGCATTATGGGTCGACGTCTGGCTAACGCTACTTTTCACCAGTCACATGAGCCTGATAAAGCCTCGGCCATCCAGTGGGCGATGGATTTAACCCCCCTCATCCTCAACGACTCGCTGGACATCGCTGAATTTACGGCTCAGTATCTTGACCGATTCAGGTGCGACGTACTTCAGCGCCTCTCTCGCTTTACCCCTCCCCAATGAAACCAACACTTCTTGTTATGGCAGCAGGCATGGGCAGTCGCTACGGCGGGCTCAAACAAATCGATGCCATGGGCCCTTCTGGAGAAACCATCTTAGACTACTCTGTTTTTGATGCGATTCGGGCTGGTTTTGGTAAAGTGGTTTTTATTATTCGTCCTGATTTTGCCCAAGATTTTCGCGAAAGAATCGGAACAAAGTTTTCTGGGAAAATTGCCCGCTGGCTTTAGTGTTCCCGCGGGTCGCGAAAAACCTTGGGGAACGACACACGCCATCCTTTGCGCCCGTGACGTCGTTAAAACACCTTTCGCTGTTATCAATGCCGACGACTTTTACGGACAAGATTCCTATGCAGTCTTAGCCAAAAAATTGCAAAACACTGCACCTGATGCCTCTCACTATTGCATGGTTGGCTTTACGCTCAAAAATACTCTGTCCGACCACGGTACCGTTGCTCGAGGAGTCTGTCGCGTCAACGAACGTGGATTCTTAACCGATATCCAAGAACTACTCAAAGTCGCTAAGACTCCTCAAGGTGCACAAAACACCCAAGAAGATGGGTCAGTTATCACGCTGACAGGAAGCGAGCCCGTTTCGCTAAACATGTGGGGTTTTACTCCACACATCTTCCCACAGCTTGAGGTTTTATTCAAAGACTTCTTGAAGCATAAGGGACAGGAGATGAAGAGCGAATGCTATATACCTCTCAGCCTCGGTGAAATTGTTCGCACCGGTCAGGGCGATTGCGCTGTCTTGCGCACCACCTCCTCCTGGTTCGGTGTCACCTACCGAGAAGACAAGCCAATCGTGCAAGAAAATATCCGCCAACTGGTCAATCAAGGTTTCTATCCTGTTAATCTCTGGGCTTAAGATGCGTGTTTTAATAACAGGTGGATCTGGTTTTATCGGTTCACATATCGTTGAGCACTTTCAAGGAAAAGCCGAGGTAGTGGTCTTGGATAACTTCCGCTCGGGTCATCGTTCACATTGCTCCTCTTTTGCCTGTGAAATCATTGAGGGCTCGGTTCTCGATTCCAAGAAACTCTCGCAAGCGATGCGCGGGGTTGATCAAGTTTATCACTTGGCCGCGATGATTTCTGTGCCCGAGTCGATGCTCCATCCTCGTGACTGTGTTGAAATCAACACTCTTGGCACATTGCAGGTGCTTGAAGCTGCCGTGGCTGCGAAGGTTAAAAAAGTCGTCCTCGCTTCCTCGGCTGCCATCTATGGTGACAACCCTATTATTCCTAAAGTGGAGACGATGACTCCTGAGCCGAAGTCTCCCTACGCCATTACCAAGCTCGATGGTGAATACTACCTCGAACTATTTCGCCGGGAGCATCAATTAGCTACCACGAGTCTACGTTTCTTCAATGTTTTTGGTCCACGACAAGACCCCAAGTCACCCTATGCAGCCGCCGTTCCTATTTTTATCGAGAAAGCTCTTCGCGGAGAAGAGATCACGATTTTTGGTGATGGTGAACAAACCCGCGACTTCATCTATGTTAAAGACATTGTGCGAGCACTGGTTTTCGCCGCCAACGAAACTCAACTTTCAGGTACTTTTAATGTCGGTTATGGTAAAAAAATAACCATCCGCAGCTTGGCAGAAGAAATTATTCGTCGCACTCAGTCACGCTCTCGATTGATTTTCCAACCTGAACGTTTAGGCGATGTGAAGCATTCGATGGCTTCATCCGATAAACTCCAAAAGGCTGGCTGGAAACCTGAGTACTCAGTGGAAAGCGGTCTAGAGTCGACCATTGATTACTTTAAGAAACTTAGGGCTTAACCGTAATCGGTGCACTGAGGTAGTCCTCGGCACCATCATTGATGTTAATCCATAAATCATAGTGGCCTGCCTTGGGTAGACGTAGACGGAAAGAAAGGGTTGGCTGAGGATCATACTCTTTCCCTTCAAAGGAGGGATGGATATGGGCGTACCCAGGATCTTCCTTCGCCTCACCAAACAACACCGCATGACCCAAAGCACCCATGATGGGCATTAACTTGAGCGTGCCCGGCTCCTGGGGGGACTTCAATTGCACACGAATATAAGCAGACTCTCCTGCTTTATCCGTCGTCATTTGCAGCGACTTGATTTGATTACGTGATGTTCGAGGCGATGCAATGACGGGAGAGCGTTGCCAGTGAGCGCTTGATTGAGCCAACATCGCTCGCCCTGTGCGCAAGGGCACAAAATCAACAAACGCTTGAAAATCTCCTCCGGGATTTCCCGCCAGAAAAGATTCAGGAAAAGTAAACTCCCAAAGCCCCTCGTCCTTCGACTGTGGATGTAAGTGAATATAATCAAATCGCCCACTTACCTGTCGTAAATGTAGATGAACTTTTTCCGTATGCGAAATGCCCATTTCATAATCGGTAAAAGGACGACCATCTTCTTTCAGCAGTTTTAAATAACCTCCCTGACCTTCCATTTTAATTTCTAACTTAACTGGAAACTGCATCGTTTGCGGTTGATAATAATTGGCCTCTTCATTGACCCCACAAAATTCAACACCATTATAGAGCACGGGTTGATGATCAGCATGTAAAAACGCACAGTGCGTATCAGGCAATGAACGAAGACCAAAAAAAAGTAGGACCGCCCCAGCGGTAAGCCAAAGGGTTTGTCGTAAAGGACTCATGGTTGGGCAGAAAGTTCATTCAGTGTTTTGAAGTAACGCGCCACGGCGACGGCGTCAAAAACCGCCCCCTCCCTTCTCTGCAAGATTCGTCCTTCGGCACTGATGAGAATCAGCGCAGCATTATGGACAATCGTTCCATCTTCGCGCGTGGTAATAATTCCGTATTGGCGCATTAAATGATTAATTTGTGCCAAGTTACCTGTAAGAAACTCATGACGTGCGAGAGAGATTTTTCGACTATCGGTATAGGTGCGAAGCACCCCTGGAGAGTCATAAGTCGGATCAAAGGAAATAGTAAGTAGCTTAACATTAGCGAGCTGAGAATCCTTATCCAATTCCTCTGCTAAACGCTGCATAGCCTGCGTCGAGGCAGGACACATTCGTGCATTCGCACAGCGGGTAAAAATAAAATTAATCGCCAAGGGATGCCCTAAGAAATCTTTTTTCAGACGAAATTCACCAGCTTGATTCCAAAGTGCCATGGGAGGCATGAGGTCTTTCGCTCCGCGAGTAACGGCTCGACTCCGTTCCATAATGTCGCGATTTAGCGCCTCAGTTATTTCTGCCATTTGTCGAAGTTCAACCGGTTCTGCGGGAAAAATTCGCTCCGCCCGCAAAGAACCCTCGGAGTTTACAAGCTCGACCGAGACCCGACGTTTCTTCCAACCGATTGCTACATCGCCCGAGGAGATTTTGACAGGGCGAGTCTGTGAGCCACTCTCCCAGGAGGCTTCATTTGAAGATTCAGCAGCGATTTGCAAATAACCTTCCTCCCTGACTACCTCCGCCTCTAAATATGAGGCTAAAAGTAAAAAAACCCAGAGAGTAAAAAATTTATTCATAACTGAAAAAGTGTGGCTCTTTTAAGAGGAAGTGAATGACGCCATGACGCAAGCCGCGGGAGGTAAAATAAAACGCTTCGGCTTTCGTTAAATCGGCTAATGCACAAATCGTTATTAAAGCTGCAGGCATGATATCCAGGCGATCCGCCGGAATCCCTGGCACCGAAGATCGCTCACTCGCCGAGAGTGAACAGAGACGGTCTTTCAACTCGCGAATTCGCAAAATCGGTAAACGCCCATTCACTGGCTTCTCGCCGATCGCTTCTAAATAAAGACCTAAAGCAACAAAACCACCGCCCGCGCCAACAACTAAGTACTCTTCGGGATGAGAAACCTGAAGAAAATCTTGCACATTACGCACGACCTCGGTCGAGATATCGAGTTCTTTTTGAGCATCAATTTTACCTAATTCACCCTGTAAAAAAGCCTGCGTCAAACGCACCGAACCCAAGGGAAAACTTTTCGCACGAAGACAGATATCACGATTCAAAATCATCGCTTCTAAACTTCCTCCGCCTAAATCAAAAACAATCATCTTGGAGTAAGAAGAAAAAGCGGGATCGCTTCTCACTCCCTCCGCCGTTAAACGTGCTTCAACCTCACCAGAAATAACCGTCAGTGGTAAATGGGTGAGAACCTTAACACGTTGAATCAAATCCATTCGATTCGAACATTCTCGCAACGCACTGGTACCCACAATTGCGATATCCTTAGCTCCATTCTCTCTGGCAAAATCCACCAGACGCGCAATCGCATGAGCAGCCATCTCCACCCGGTCGGGCGTTAATTCCATCTTAGGACCTACGGGGTAGATGCGAACGGACTCAGTTTTTCGTGCAATATCTTGCACAGTCAAAGCGTCAACCACCACCGCTTTGATTGAGTTTGAACCCACATCAATAACAGCCAAACGTTTCATCGAGATTAAAATTTAACTTCCCCTCTGAAGCCGCCGAAGTAATGCGGATCGAGTTGTGTCTCAAACTCCTTGCTGCGCATGGCGAGGTAATACGACAACTCAACGCTATGGACACACATCGTAGCCCCGATGGCTAACTGTCCTACGACTGGATTGCGGGTTACACTGCGTGATTCACGAAAGTTTGTCCCATCGGTCGCATAATTTCTCATTACCACTTCCACTTGTGCGTCAGCAAAAAACCAAGAAGAGAATTTATCTAAACCCGCATCAGAAAAATTAGGATTATAAGCAGAGCCATGACGAATAAAAGTTTGCCCCCAATTCCGCTCAAAGCCTACCCCCCAGCGAAATTGTGTGCCAAAAATAGCCTCTGTTCGCATCGTGCCCAATTGCAATGCCCCACGTGTAATTAAATCCCTCAAACCCAAACCTGACTGGTCAAAAAGAAACCGGCGTCGAAACTCGATATCGACATTGAGCACAATTTCATCGGGCACTTGAGTACCCCAACCCGCAGTTGTCGGCGTACCAACTAAATCATGAAAACGATTTTGTATCGTTTCGCCTAAGGCCGATGGACCAATGACACCGAGGTTTCCCTCGATGATGAATAGACAGTCTTTTTTTCCGCCACGATCGAGAACTTTGCCGTAACCATAAGTCAAATACAAGGCAGCCGAATAAGGTAAATCGGTATCGGGAGGATTGGGATTGGAAGTATCGGAGGGCGTATTGATTTCTTGGGTAAGCGACCAAAAAGTATGCGGATTTTCTTGGTAAGAAATTCTTAAACCTTGAGTGTAGTAACGGTCCTTATTCTTAATCGCGAATTTATCATTTTCTTCCCAAAGTGAAATAATCCCTTTGACCTTAGAGGCATCAGGTAGGGAGGGCGTCGTTTCTTGAGCCCAGAGTGTACTTATAGCCACCATGACTAGGGGAAGTTTTTTCATTTCCGAGAGTATCAGCAAATGCGGTTAAGCCTGCGGGACAATGCCTTTCTGCTTGAGAATCCAACGAGTCCCAAGTATTTGGCTATCAGGATGTCACAAACTCAACCCGTACCTCCTCGTGCCATCATCGAAGTCGATAGCCATGGTACGGTCCACATAACACTTTCGGGAGAGTGGAAAATTTCCAACCCATTACCGAGTATCTCATTCAAGGGGGATAAAGTTAAACTCCGGGTCGAAGATTTAGACGGTTTTGACTCCTCTCTGCCCGCATGGATTCATCATCATTTCCAGAATGTTCGGCAACTCGACCTTGAGTCATTACCGCCTCGCCTAAAATCTCTGGTCAATCTTGCCGAGAAATCAACCACTTGGGATTCCGGTTCGCGTCCACCTACCTTCGTCGAAAAATTTGGTATTTGGGGAATTGATAGCTTTCTCTCATGGCAAAGAGCCATGGATCATATCGGCCAAACGGCTGTCGGCTTGTGGCGTACTTTATTAGGTCGAGGGCGGGTCAACTGGAACGACTTCACTCTGCAACTTCAATCGTCAGGTGTCGATGCCTTGCCCATTGTCGCGCTCTTAGGATTTCTAACTGGCCTTATCATGGCTTATGTAGGGCTTATTCAGTTACGACAGGTCGGTGCGACCATTTACGTAGCCAACCTCGTTGCACTGGCAATGACTCGTGAAATGGGTGCACTGATGACAGGAGTGATTACCTGCGGACGCACTTCGACCGCTTTCGCCTCCCAACTAGGTAGCATGAATGTCAGTCAAGAGACTGATGCATTGCGCGCTCTAGGAATCAATCCCGTGGAGTATCTCGCCGTGCCAAGAATTCTGGCGGTAACATTGATGGTACCTTTGCTCAGCATCTTTGCGGCTTTTATCGGTATTTTTGGAGGTATGGTCGTGGCCTGTGCAGGCGACCTCAGTGTTAATCAGTACCTTACTCAGGCCATCAAAGCCATCAGCTTTAAAAGTTTCTTGGTAGGTTTTTATAAATCAATCGCCTTTGCTTTCATCGCTGCTTGGGCGGGATGTTACCGAGGGTATGTTGCCCAACGCTCTGCCTTAGGAGTGGGAGATGCTGCCACAACCGCAGCCGTTTTAGGTATCACTCTCATCGTCATCGCTGACGCACTCTTTGCGGTTATTTTTAATCTTTATAATTTCTAATGACCGCCGACTCATCCATTTTGCGCTGTAACGATTTAGCCGTAGGCTATGGCGACAAGCCCGTGATGAGTCATTTGAGTTTCACTTTAGAACCTGGAAAAATACTAGCGATTGTCGGTCCGAGTGGTTGCGGGAAAAGCACCTTAATGCGAGTGCTCGGTGGCCTTGATCAACCAATCGAGGGTGAATGCTTCTTACTCCAACAGAATTTAGTCACCGCCACAGCTCGCGAAAAAGAGGAGACTTTAAAACAAACCGGATTTTTATTCCAAGGCTCGGCTCTCTTTTCCTCCTTAACATTGAGGGAAAATGTCGAAATGCCGATGCGGGAATTCCTCAAAGTTTCACCCGCCCAAATACGTCAACTCGCTGAATATAAATTAGCGCTGGTTGGCTTAGCGGATGCGATGGATAAACTTCCCTCTGAAATCAGTGGCGGTATGGCCAAACGAGCTGGCATAGCCCGCGCCATGGCCCTGGATCCTGAAATCATCTTTTTGGATGAACCCAGTGCGGGTCTCGACCCCATTACCTCGGCAAGGTTAGACGAACTTATTCTCAAATTACGCGAGTCTTTTGGCACTACCATTGTTCTGGTAAGCCACGAGGTCCCCAGCATTTTACGTACGGCCGACTTCTGCGTTTACCTTGACCCCGACACGGGCACGATGAGCGCCTACGGACCACCCAAAACACTACTCCAAGATCAATCAAACCGTAAAGTTCACGACTTCTTCTTCCGCCCTACTATTTCGTAATCATGCGTCGAACCGCCAATAAATCTCTCATCGGTGCCTTTGTTGCAGGTGGCATCGTGCTTTTTATTGTCGCATTTATCTTATTAGGCGCTGGCTCTTTCTCTGGCTCACGTCCCAATGCTCTGGCTTACTTTGATGACTCAGTCAGTGGCTTAGATATCGGAGCTCCCGTTAAATTTCGCGGAGTGACGATTGGACGCGTTTCTCAGGTTTTATTGCGTACTGCCGGCCAAACCAATACCGACTACGCAATCCCCGTGGTTCTCGAGTTCACTCCCGACCTCATGAATCGTCGCGGTCTCGACCAAACACTACTTGATAAAGAAGGTCTTCGCCTTTCGATTGAAAAAGGATTGCGCGCCAAACTCCAACAACAGTCGGTCATCACCGGAGTACTTTATGTAGAACTCGATTACTTTCCTGATACCACGTATCGTTTGCACGACACTCGCAGCGAACAGCCTGAAATCCCGACTCTGCCTTCGAATTTAGGCGCTCTCACCAAAGCCGTTTCTCAAACTCTCGATCAGTTAAGTCGAGTCGACTTCGTCTCCATCACCAAAAAAGTAGATTCTATTCTCACCCGAATTGATCAGGGAACGGCACAAATTGAATTTGAGAAAATCAACGGCAACCTAGTTCAGGCTTCGAGTAATATTGCCCGAATTACGAGTGACCCTGCCATCACCCAAGCCATCAGTGATTTTTCTGCAGCTATGCAATCCGTTGATGCTTTAGTTAAACGTATTAACGCTAATGCAGACCCGATGGTGGATGACTTAAAAGGCATGGCTACGGCCGGTCGTAAAGCCCTAGAAAGACTCAATGAGGCAGCTGAAAATGTCCGTGCACTAACCAAAGCTGGATCGCCCACCCGTCGCGAGCTCGACACAGCTTTGGCGGATGTGTCTGAAGCGGCCAATGCGATTCGATCATTTGCAGACTTTATCGAACGCAACCCTGAAACAATCATTCAGGGGCGAGGCCCTAAATCTGCTCTCCCGGAAATTCCGGAAGTGGATTTGAAGAAAAAAGAAAAAGCACAGCCATGAGACTGATTATCTTTATTCTGTTAAGTTCACTATGGCTCACGGGCTGTATCGTTTTTGATAAAAAAAGCACCTCGGTAAATTTTTATCAACTTTCTACTCCGACAGCCTCTCCGCAAAAAGATAGCCCCATCATTTTCGTGCCACGTGCGCAAATTCCTTCCAGCCTGCGACGTCCCAACTTAGTGCTGACCGAAGAAAAGGGTGAATTATCCCTCAACGATAATACACGTTGGGTATCCCCCTTGGATCGCGCCATCAGCGAAACCATTGCAAGAAACATTACACTTAACACCCAGTTACCTACCACAACGCAGACTCCCTCGGGTGACCACTTTGTCCTACTGATTGATGTCTCCGAGTTTAACCTCGGCCACCAAGGTGCAACCCTGCATCTCTCTTATCGATTAGAGACCGACAAAGGGGATTTAATTAAGCAAGGTTACGGAAAATGGGAGAATAAAGCCAACGACGATCCTGCGAGTTTGGTAAAAGCACAGTCTATTAACCTTGCCAATGCAGCCGCAGAAATCAGCCAAGTGATTATCAATCACACTCCCGCACCCGTCCGATGAACGCATCCCCCACCCCTAGACCCAATGGCTATAGTGAAGCCACGGGAGAAATCTGTTACGATTTACCATCGTCTTATATTCCTCATCCTGCAACTGGACTGTTACATTTACCACGTTTCATTGCCAAAATTCGCAAACACCTCAAAGGCGAACTACCCAAATCCTACCAAAGGAATTTTTGTAAAGGTTTTGACCGTTTCCTCTGCCTGCATCTCGGAGTCGACCCCGAGCAAGTGATTCAATGCGTTCGCGAATCACAGAGCGACGAGGAATTAACCTCGAGACTACTCAACTTGTTTCCTGCCGACCTTAGGGTACACGTCTGGAATCGTGAATTAGTGCAAAAAGGAATGAGCGAAATGGGCAAAGAGGCTCTCGATGACGCCAAACGAAAAATGGGCGCACAACACCGTACTGACATCATCTCGTTTGCCGATATGATTGATTTTGATGAGGGTCGAATCCTGTGAGCACCGATTCGCACAATCCGCATCGTTTGATTCTTCGAGGTAAAGAAGCTGTCTTAGCCTGTATCAAACTTCACCCTAAATCACTCCGCGAAATTCACGCCTCAGCCAAATTTGTAGCAGAACTTTCCCCCCATATTATTGAGCTAGAGTCACAGGGTGTAAAATTTCGTACCTCCTCCCCTGAGGACATGTCCCATTTATGCCAGACGCTCTGTCAGGACATGTGTGCCATAACCCAACGCCCTGACCCTGCCCACGTGCGCGTAGCAGACTTTGCGGAATGGCGAGAAAAACGAGAGACAGTGGTTATTGCAGATCATGTTTCCGACCCTCATCAGCTCGCAGCCATTGCTCGGGCAATGAGGGCTTTTGGTTTACAACGCTTATTACTTTCCTCGGGTTCAGAAAAAATTCTCTTTGATCCCGAAGTTTGGTTTTTGGCTCAAGGTGCGATGGAATCCATTCGCCCGATGCGTGCCGCTGCCTTGGGCGGACTGCTTAAATTGGTAAAAGATAAATGCTGCGTTGTCGGAGTATCACCAAACCTAGGACGTAAAATCGACCTTGGAACTCCTGTGCGCGTCCCAGGTCGCCACCTTGCCCTGCTTCTTACACCTCGTGAGGTCGACTCCGACCTACAACCACGTATCGAGCATCTCTATCGTTACCCAGGACTTTCCGATTCCTCTGGTCTTAATTTGGCAGACGTCGCTCCAGTGGCGATGGCTTGGATTGCCTCCACCCCCAAACCACGCTCCGATGGATTTATGGCACGTAAAAAAGCCCGCCATTTAAAATCCAAGAATCCCTAATTTACATTCTTCCATGTCTTCAACTCAACCTAACCCCGAGGAAAACGTTATATCTCTCCAAAATATCAGCCGTAATTTCCTCACGGCACTTCAACGCCAGTACGACATGCTCGCCTTTACACTCGCTGGCATTCGGACGGCCGACTCCAAGACTTATGATTACTACTCATCCGTTTCCCGAGTCATGCCCGCCCCTGGAGCTCATTTAAATCACGAACAAATGGTAGCCTATGCTCGTGGCCTGCTCCTCCGCACCAGCATCAACGACCTCTTGGCCCTATCCGCTGAGTGCATGAATCAATGCTACCTACTATGCACGCTCATTCAATTACGCGGACGCAATCAAAACAGCCAGCCCGACATCGATAAAATTATTGGTGAAAAACAAGAGGCTTTTGTTCGCATGAAACTGCAACAGAAATTTAACGAATTAGAACAATCTTACAGCATTGTTTGTGACCTCGAGGATGGCATTTTCAGCATTGCCACTGCTTTACGTGTCTTAGCTCGAGGTGGTCTAGTGACCAACGATGACCTTTCTCCTGATGGCGCGCTCACTCTCGAATTCAAATCGATGCAAAAAACCGATGAAGGCGATAGCGTATCATCGACTGTTTCTCCACAGGGAATCAAAACGAAGCTCGTTGATACACAACGCACCTTCCGTCCAGGCGAAGTACTCGACTTAACCGATGAAGAGCTTTTGAGTTTAAATATTACCGTCGCCAAATTCTTAGATGGATTATTCCGATCGGTCGATGCCTTCGGTCGCGAACAATTAGGTAATC
>RFOO01000161.1 GCA_009926645.1 bacterium
GCCAATTGAGCTTCTTTATCGGGAATCACTGGGCGAAGGGGATCATTTAAAAACTTAAGGGGAAAGGATGGCTTCAGATGAAGGATGGTGATGGTTTTGTTAGAAATCTGAAAGACGGCATACCAAGCCCCGCAGCCGATATCAAAGAGGTCACCTCTGCGGGCGCGAATGCGTCTGGTGCGATGAGGGGAAGGGTCCCGAGATAAGATTTCTTGCAGACGCTCCGAAAAATCAATCGACCATTTTTCTTGAAGCCACCGCCGCTGTTCCTGAGCCAGCGGGCTGAAGTGAATCTGATAAATTGGCGGATTTTTTAATTCAGCATCAACTTCATCAATCCAGCCTGCCTTGGACTCGGGGAAAGAATCATAGGCTGGAATGTATGGTTTTATATCAAAAATAGGCGTGCCGTCAATTAAGTCGCACGGCCCTAAAATCAGCTGATTCTTTTTAATCTCTAAAAGTTGAACGGGAGTAATGCTTAGAGGGTTGGGACGATGTGGTGAGCGAGTGGCAAAAACACCGCGTCGTTTGGCGGGTCCACGAGGAGGAAGAACCTGAGGGCGCCAGGCTTGATTGCGGTGAAACCAACCAATCAGCCAAATTCGATCAAAGCCATCGAGATCGATTAATGCTTTTTGGTAAAGATCACCCGAGAGCAGTTCGAGAACATTGGTTTCGGACTGGGATTCATTGGGCTGATGGCGGGCGTTAAATTTTAACGACTTTGCGCATCGCAAATAACCGATAGGGCTGATGGTAAGTTTTTCGCTCAAAACAAAAGTGTCTGAAATCTTTTAAGTAAAGGGTGGGGGATGACAAGTGCCTGTTTCTTCATGCTAGCGATACGACGACTTGCCTAAGCCTTAATCAGGCTTTAAGGCTCCTGTTCGCTTGAGTTCTATCATCAATCTATCGTGTTACAAGTTTACGCCACTCGACGAACTTCCGTCGCGTAAGGAAGAACTTTTGCAATTATGTAAAAAAGTGGGAGTCAAAGGTACCATTCTTCTAGCCCCCGAGGGGATAAATTTTTTCATTGCAGGGACGGCCGCTCAGCTGGACAAGGTTTTAACGCAGATTCGTCGCCTTCCTGGTTTAGCCGATATCAATCCCAAAGAGAGTCCAAGTAGCGAACAACCGTTCAAACGGATGTTGGTAAAAATCAAAAAGGAAATCATTGCTTTTGGCATCGAAGGCGTGGATCCAGCTCGCCAGCCTTCGCCTAAAATTACGGCGCAAGAATTGAAACAATGGTTGGATGAAGGCCGTCCGCTTACTTTGTTGGATACGCGTAATGATTACGAAGTACGCATGGGGACATTTAAAGGAGCGATTCCTGCGCGGGTGATGCATTTCCGTGATTTCCCTAAAGCGGTGCGTCAACTGCCTGAGACTTTAAAGTCACAGCCCATCGTGATGTTTTGCACGGGAGGAATTCGTTGCGAAAAGGCGGGTCCTTTTATGAAAATGGAAGGTTACACCAATGTTCTTCAACTCGACGGTGGAATTCTGAAATATTTTGAAGAAGTGGGTGGTGCTCATTACGAAGGGGAGTGTTTTGTTTTTGATGAGCGCGTGGGTGTTGGGCCCGATTTAAAGGAGACGAGTTCGGTGCTATGCTTTAACTGTCAAATGCCACTCTCTGCCGAAGATCAGAAGTCTTCCGCTTACGTCGTTGAGAAATCCTGTCCCTATTGCATTAATGGAAAGACGCTGGGTCGTCCTAATGGACAACAGTTAGAAGGCTGAAGGCAGGAAAATTAATTCTACTTTTTAAATACTTCGATGATGGGTAAGGCGTTACCTTCATCATCGAAATATCCCCGACTTCTTAAATCAGGGTGATTGAGTCCCACCGCTGGTTCCCACCAAAAAATACCGATGCCTTTTCCGTGGGGAGTTTCTTGGACAATTTGATTCACTGCTTTTAGGAAATCGCGCTGACCTTCGGGAGTTTCTGGAAAAGGAGCTGGCTTATTAATGTATTCAGCTGGTCTCCAATTGTATCCAGCCTCAACCACCATGATGTCTTTGCCATAGGTTTCGGCCATGAATTTTAAATTTTGCCTGAGGTCATCTAAACTGCCGTGCCAGAAAGGGTAGAACGATTGACCGATGACATCATAGGGCACGCCGTATTGATTGATTTGATCAAAAAACCAACGCGTCTTTGCCAGATCTCCGCCGCGATCGATGTGTAGCATGATACGTGGTTTAGTAGTGTTTTCGCTCGCAGCCTCAACCCCACGGGCTGCGGCTTTAAGGAGATTGGTGAATCCCCGCCAATTTTCTGGAATAACACCGTAAGGATGAGCTAAGCCAATAATGATTTCATTGCCTAATTGTACCATGTCGGGAGCTGCGTCTGCTTGGCGAAAAGCGACAAGGGTGTCCCGGGTGTAGGAGAAGATAAGTTTTTCGACCTCTTCGGGGGACTTACCTTGCCATGCCTTGGGTGCTACTTGGTAGAGAGGGTCAGCCCAAGTGTCTGAGTAGTGAAAATCGAGGAGAAACTTGTAACCATATTTTTTGGCCTGCTGGGCAAGGGCGATGGTGTAGTTTAAGTCGTTGGGTTTAGGGTGAAGATGGGCCAAAGGGTTGTGAAAAATCCTCAGACGAATCCAGTTGTATCCATGGTCGCGAAAAATTTTCAGACCCGGCTGTGCTTGATTGTTTACCTTAAAAACTGCCCCGTGATCTTCCGCCTGCTTTAGGTAGGAGACATCGACACCGATTGCATATTCTGTGGCTTGGATAGTCGGTTTTATCGATAACCCGATTAGACACAGGAAAATCCAGAGTTTGAAGCTTCTTCCCATAGGAGATAGACCCATAAAAAATCAATGGGTTCCCCTAAAAAATTTAAATGCCAACTTAGTTCAATTAGATTGAACGAACGACGGACTTAGCGATTCCCTGAATCACGAGTTCAGTGACTGGATAAAGTTCAGGGTAGTTTTTGTTTTCCGCTTTTAAGTAAGTTTTGCTACCTTGTTTGATGAGGCGTTTGAGGGTGGTCTCGCCATCGATGAGGGCGGCAACAATGTCTCCGTGTTTGGGTGAACCTGGTTCGATGATGACTGTATCGCCGTCATGGATATTTGCATCAATCATAGAGTCGCCACGCACGCGTAATGCGAATGATTGGGGTGGGCGACGACGCGAACCTTCGGTGATGGGGGCTTGCATACTAGCCAAGACGCCGGATGACTCTGTGTAATCTGGAAAACCTGCGGCGATAGAACCCATTAGGGGAATGGATGTGAGAGGCACGGCATCCTCGCTAGGGCCTTCATAGCGAATGAC
>RFOO01000162.1 GCA_009926645.1 bacterium
GCCGCCGAACTCGATTTCCCTTCTTTTCAGCGATACAAGACCGTCGGGGTGACCGCTGGTGCTTCGACTCCCGCCTTCTTGATTGATGAGGTTTGTGAAAAGTTGGCCCAATTGCCATAAATGGCTGATATTTCGTTATAAATTAGGCGATTTTTTGTAAAAAATAATAATCCAGTTGGCCTTGCGAAGGGGGTAGGGTGCCTTAATTTAAATAGTCGAACTACCATGTCATTTGCCATTATCGCTTTGTTAATTGTCGTCGGCATTCTTGTTTTTGCCGCCCTGTTCTTGGTTGGTATCTACAATACCCTCGTTGCTTTGCGAAATCGTTTTCGCAACAGTTTCGCTCAGGTTGATGTGCAGTTAAAAAGACGCTACGACCTGATTCCTAATTTAGTGGAAACGGCAAAGGGTTACATGGCTCATGAACGTGGGACGCTCGATGCTGTCATCAGTGCTCGTGCAAAAGCCACCCAGGCTAATATCAAGTTCGCTGGTAACCCCTCTGATCCTGAGGCGATGCGCGAATTGGCTCAGGCTGAATCGGGTCTCTCGGGCGCCCTCGGTCGTTTAATGGTTGTGTCGGAAAACTATCCTCAACTGAAGGCTGATTCGACCATGAATCAATTAATGGAAGAGTTAACTTCTACTGAAAACCGTATCGCATTTTCACGACAGGCCTATAACGACGCCGTTCTCGACTATAATAATAGTCGTGAAGTTTTCCCCAATCTCCTTTTTGCGGGTGCTTTTGGTTTTGCTCCTGCTGAGTTGTTTAAGATTGAGAGTGAACAAGAGCGTGCTGCGCCTAAGGTCGCTTTTTAATCTTCTCCATGGCTCTTAATATCGAACAGTCCCTCTTAGTTGAATCAGGTCGCAACGCATCGGCTCCTTTTGATATTGGAGCCTGTTTTAACTCAGCGATGGCAGCATTGAAGAGGGATTTTCTGACGATTGTATTAGGCTATTTTGTTTGGATGATTGCGGTGACTATTTTAGCTTTTTCGTTTGTTGGTCTTATTATTGTTCCCGCCTTAGCTATGGGGTTTTTTAGATTTAATCTAAAAGCAATCCGAAATCAGTCGCCTTCTATTTCCGATTTGTTTGATGGTTTTGATTTGTTTGGTCCAGCTCTCGCTTGGGCATTAGTGCAATCAATCTTAATTTTTGTCGGTTATATTTTCTGCTTACTGCCTGGTATCTATTTAGCGGTGGCATGGCATTTCTCTGGCTACCTCTTGGCTGACAAAAAATTCGGTTTCTGGGAATGTATGGAAGTGAGTCGTCGCATCATTACGGCACACTGGGGTTGGGCTCTCTTGCTTCTGATTGTCGGTTCTATCATTGCTTACGCTGGTCTTTTAGCCTGTTTAATTGGTATTCTTGTCACCATACCTTTTTATGGGTTGATGTTTACCGCGTCCTACGCACGCGCGGTCGATACACCAGTTAATCGGTGAGTTTTTAGGCTGACTTTGAACAATGAATTTCTTCAAAGCCCAAGATGAGGCCAAGGGGAAGACCGCAAAGTTAGTGTCTATCCTTATCTTGGCTGTTCTCTCGTTAGCGGGTTCACTTTATGTGCTAGCGGTGATTGGAGAGACCAAGCTGGGCTTACCTTTGGATTGGTGGCAGCCGAGGATGTTTCTGGCTACAAGTGGATTGGCCTTGGCTGTCATTCTGGGTGGTAGCTTGCTGAAAATTGTTGAACTCTCCAAGGGTGGTAGTGCTGTGGCGGCCAGCCTGGGTGCGCGACTTGTTTCCCCTTATACGACAGATACTCGTGAACGGCGTTATCTTAATGTAGTCCAAGAAATGTCCCTCGCTTCTGGTATGCCTGTACCCGATTGCTACGTCATGGATGGAGACGATACCATTAATGCTTTTGCGGCTGGCAATGATCCTAAGGATGCGGTGGTAGGTGTGACTGTTGGAGCCCTGAAAAATCTTAATCGCGATGAATTACAGGGTGTGATTGCGCATGAGTTTAGCCACATCGCCAACGGTGACATGCGTTTGAATATTAAAATTATTGGGATGATTGCTGGTTTAACTGCCTTGGCTGGTTTGGGTTATATTCTGATTCGAGTTGGCCTAAGTTCGAAATCTTCGAATGATAAAAAGTCGGCTTGGCCACTCGCCCTTGCAGGCTTGGTCGTTTTGATTGTTGGCTGGATGGGAATGTTTTTTGCCCGGATTATTCAATCCTCGGTTTCTCGTCAGCGTGAGTATTTAGCCGATGCTTCCGCAGTTCAATTCACTCGTAACCCTAAAGGTTTAGCCTCTGCTTTGGTTAAAGTCGGACAGTTGGCTCGCCGTCCGCACGAGGTTTCGGTCGCGCAGCTCGAGGCGCAGCACTTATTTTTCAGTTCTTCTGGAAGTTTCCTTGATTCGCTTTTTGCAACACACCCTCCGTTGGCCGATCGAGTTCTTCGGATTGACCCTTCCTTTTCTGCCGATTTGTCCCAGTTGTCTTCCACGGTATCCGCGAATGAAACGGAATTAGCCGATTCCCCTTTGTCGGGTTTTAATTCTCGCACAAACTCTTTTGCACCTTCCTTGCCCGGGCGTATTCCTTCGGACCTTGAAATTCAGGAGGCTGTTCGATTTAAAGGTAAGATTCCCACTGAGTTAAGGGCGGTAAGCCAAGAGCCTATTGGTGCGATGGCGATTGTTTTGGGTCTGATTTTGCGACAGGACCCCGTTCTAAGAACCGCACAAATCGACAGTGCACGTTCCTTGGCTGCGGGCGAGGTGGTTAAGCAGACTCTGACGATTAAACCTCTATTAAGGGCGCTTCCCGCTGGTTCACGTGTGCCTTTGTTGGATTTAGCAATGCCTGCTTTGCGTCAACTCTCCGCGACGCAGGTTTCGGCGTTTCGAGCCGCAATTAAAGAACTCTCGGTTAGCACAGAAGACGGTATGATAGTCATGTTGATTCATGCCTCAATGCGTCGATATTTATCAGTAGCGCCAGATACTTTAGGTTCTCAACCGAATGTCATCACGGTGCCCAATCACTTTGCTCGTGTTCTTTCTGCCGTAGTGATAACTTCGAGCGAATCGCCGATGGCACAACAAAAAGCCTATCGTTTAGGAGCTTCAGTTTTGGGACTTGAGCAGTCGATGCAATCGATGCTGACACCCGAGCAAGTGAACCTTGATCAAGTCCAAGAATCTCTCGGAGTCATTTCTGGCTTAGGAGTCAATGACCGCCGCTCATTCGTGCGTGCTTGTGGGGTCGCCATGTTAAACGACCAACAGGCAGAACCT
>RFOO01000163.1 GCA_009926645.1 bacterium
GACTGTCTTTTAATGGTTAGTGGAAAGGCGGTTGATGCGCAGATGACGGCAAAATATCAGCGACTAAAATTTGTTGTGGGGCAGGGGCGTGGCTTTGGGCCTGGTTTGAAAAATAAAATCAAATTTTTCCCCGCTTTCATCGGCTCTCTCGTTTCGGCTTGGCGTTTGATTAGTCGGTATCGTCCACATGTGTTGGTTTGTTTTGGTGGGTTTATGAGTCTCGCACCGGCGTTGGTTTGTGCTTTGCGTGGTATTCCTGTTATGGTTCATGAAGCCAATCGTCGACCAGGGAAAGCGGTGCGATTAATCGCACGCTTCGCGACATCGGTACACTTGCCTGCGGGGGTGCGGTTGGGCGGTGTTCCAGCGGAACGTCAGCAGGATTCAGGTTTTCCAGTTCGGCAGGAGATTACTCCCTCGGCACGAGAAGTCGCACGGCATGCAATCGGTATACCTGCGCAGGGTCGAATGCTCTTAATCGCGGGAGGCAGTCAGGGGGCAAAAATTTTAACGCGCTGGGTGGAAAATCATTTATCTGATTTTGCCGAACGCGGAATCCATGTGCTTTGTTTGACGGGTTCTGGTGGGTTGGAAAAAGAGGTACGGACGCCCCATTCTATTGTGCGATTTCAATCTTTTTGTCATCAAATGGGAAGTGCCTACTCGGCGGCAGATTTAGCGATCACGCGGGCGGGAGCGGGCACGTTAGCTGAATTAGCTGCCTGTCGAACACCTTCGATTCTTATTCCTTATGCTTTAGCGGCAGACAATCATCAAGCAGCCAACGCCGACTATTTTGTCGAAGCGGGGGCAGCCTTACTTTGTTCCGAGAAACAGGATTCTGAACTCGCTAGCCGCGTTTTTGAATTACTTTCTGATAATAGCCGGCTGGCTACGATGCGCGATGCCTTAGCGATGTTGGATGCGACCAATCGATGGGAAGAAATTTATCATGAGACCGTAAAAAGGGCGAAAGCACAGGAGGAGCTAAGATCATGAGTCATCAAGAATCGGTTTGGATGTTGGGCGTTTGTGGAATGGGCGTTGGTCCTTTGGCGATTTATCTTAAAGAAGATGGGTGTACGGTATCGGGTTGGGATGACGCCACGGGAAGTCCGATGGAAATGCATTTAGCGAATGCGGAAATTCCACTTTTGCGTGATCCTTGGGCGGCGGGGCGTCAGCCAGTATTGGTTGGGCGTTCGAGTGCCGTAAAGCCAGGTCATGCGGGATTAACTCTGGCCGAGTCAAAGGGCGTTCGCCTTTTGCGTCGTGGAGAATTATTAGCGGAGCGAGTGGCGAATCGCCGATTCGTCGCGGTTTGCGGAAGTCATGGCAAAACCACGACGTGCGGATTATTGGTTTCGGCTTTAGCAACGACGGGCATCGATTTTGGCTATATTTTAGGCGGTCTTTTTCGCGATCCTCAATTCCCTCCGGCCCATGCTTCATCGGTCTCTCCGTGGGTTGTAGCAGAAGTCGATGAAAGCGATGGCACGATAAGTCATTTCTCGCCTGATATAACCGTGGCGGTAAATCTCGATTGGGATCACCCCGATTATTACAAAGATGAAGCAGCGCTCGAGGGGGTGTTTCGTGCGCTTTTTGAACGAACCCGTACGGCGGTCATTATTCCGCAAGGTAATGCACGATTAGAAAGGTTAACTCAAGGTTTGGCGGTGCGAGTGATTCGTGTCGGAGAATGCGGTGATTATACGGCTCAGTTTGTCCAAGGAGATGCTCACAGCTCGCTACTTCGTCTTGGCGGAATTTTTCCTGAGCAAACCGTTAAGGTTCCAGTGACAGGAGTTTTCAATCGGGCTAATGCAGCCATGGCTTTAGCCGTATCACATTTGATGACGGGCGAGGTGGGCCTTGAACCTTTGGCGCGGTGGCGGGGTATTCGTCGTCGACAAGATGTACTTTTTGAGAGGACTGGTCTTTTAGTCTTAGCCGACTACGCTCATCACCCCACGGAGATTGCGGCCTTATTAAAATGGATTAAAGAAACTCACTCGGCACAGTGCGTGGTAGTTTTTCAGCCTCACCGTCATACTCGTACTCGCCAATACGCCACGGAGTTTCGTCAAGCCTTACAGATTGCTGACCATGCTCTGGTATTGCCTGTTTATGCGGCTGGAGAGGCAACGGTTGAGGGTGGGCATTCTTCGGCGGTGGTGGCTGGTTCAGCTTTGCAGCTGGTTGAAGATCGGTCGACTTTGCCGACGTTACTGGCTGCCTTAACTCGCGGTAAAGATACCGTAGTCGCTTTTGTGGGAGCGGGGGATATTGAACGCGATGCAGAACACTATGCCTTACTTTTAAGACGGGAAGGTCTCCCCGCTTTAACGGAGGATTTGGCTGAACGCGTGCAGGGAAAAATTTCATCGCACTGCGTTTTACGTGCTGCAGAACCCTTGCATCGACGAACCACTTTTGGACTAGGTGGTGTCGCACGTTGGTATGCAGAACCAGCGCAAGTCAATGATATCATCGTTCTACTACAAGCGGCTGGAGAGTTGAGTTTGCCGTATTTTATTCTCGGTCGAGGTTCGAACCTGCTTGTGCCAGACGAAGGCTATGATGGTTTAATTATCCATCTCACCGAAGAAAAGTGGGGTGCGATTAAACCTTTGGATGCAGAGCGTTTACAGATTGGCGGAGGAGCACGCTTGAAAGAGATTTGTGGAGTGGCGGCTCGACTCGGTTTAACAGGTTTTGAATTTTTAGAAGGTATTCCAGGCACCTTAGGAGGCTCTTTGCGCATGAATGCTGGGGCGATGGATGCGTGGATTTTCGATCGGGTTGAATCGATTGAATGGTTAACCCCTCGGGGAGTCATTCGTTCGGCACGACGCGATTGTTTTGATGCTTTGTATCGCGATTGTCCGCAATTACATGGGTGCGTGGTGCTTTCGGCAGTGCTTCGAGCCAAAGGCAAAGCCTCGACGGAAGAAATTCGTCAGACCATGGAAGCCATGGCATTAAAACGACGTCGCTCTCAACCCCGAGATCCCAGTGCCGGCTGTGTGTTTCGCAATCCCCCCCAGCAACATGCTGGTCAATTGATTGAAGCGAGCGGGCTCAAAGGAGTACAGGTTGGGCAAGCCGCCGTTTCTTCGGTGCACGCTAACTTTATCGTTAACGAAGGTAAGGCTAATGCTCAAGATGTCATTACCTTGATGCGTCAAGTTCGCCAAACCGTTAAAGAGAAAAAGGGAATTATTCTACAACCAG
>RFOO01000164.1 GCA_009926645.1 bacterium
GAAACGGGCCACTTGGTTTTTGCCACTTTGCACACAACGGGGGCCGCTCGCACCGTGGATCGTATTCTTGATGCTTTCCCTGCGGGAGGCCGGGATCAGATTCGTGTACAACTAGCTTCCTCGATTCTCGCCGTTATTTCTCAGTGCTTACTGCGCACGGTCGAGGGTAAGCGTGTTGCTGCCTATGAAATTATGATTCGTACCGATGGTATTGCAGCGAAAATCCGTGAGAATAAGACTTTCCAAATTACTTCTGACATCGAAACCGGAGCGGCGCGTGGTATGCGCACGCTCGATGGCGATTTACTGGCTCTGTTCCAACAGGGTAAAGTTAGCGAAGAAGAGGTGATGACTTACTGCCAAGACCCTGAGATGATGCGGGGTCGTTTGCAAACCAAGCGTTAAACTTTTGCGACCATGTTCGACGACCATAGCGATTTGATTCGAGATATTGTCCTTGAGGCTGGATTAATCAACCAGACGCAAGCCGACGAGATCTGGGAGTCGCATGCTTCTACAGGCAAGTCTTTTGCCGATGGTCTAATGGATGCTGGATTAGCGGATCGACCTTCTATTTTGCAGGCGATAGCCGATCATCTTGGAGTGCAGTATTATTCAGTTATTCCTGCAACCTTGCCTGATGAAGTGGTCAAAGTACTGAAGCCCGCCCAGGCCCACAAGTACATGGTTGTTCCGGTTTCAGATGAAGCGGGAAAACTGACTTTGGTTGCTAAAGATCCGTTTAACTCGTCGGCCGTGAACGAACTTACGTTTATCCTTAAACGTGATATCGAAATTGCGGTTGCTGATCCGCAAGCGGTGGAAGCGGGCGTCATTCGTGTTTACGGTGAACCTTCCACTTCTTCTATTGAGGATCTTCTGGGTGAGTTTGATCAAATTGATGGAACTGTTGCCACTGAAGAGGATGTCGCCAATGTTGCGAATCAGGCCCCGATTATTCGCTTTGTTGATCTCGTTTTACAAGAAGCGGTCAAGGCTAAGGCCTCGGACATTCACTTCGAGCCCTTCGAAGACCAATTCCGTATTCGTTATCGAATCGATGGTTCGCTTTACGAGATGGCACCGCCCCCTAAAAATTTGTCTTCCGCGGTCATTGCTCGTGTTAAGGTTTTATCGGCACTTAATATCGCTGAGCGCCGAGTTCCCCAAGACGGACGTATTAAAACAACCATTAGTGGCCGAGCAATTGACTTACGTGTCTCTACTTTACCTACCCAGTTTGGTGAATCGGTCGTTTTGCGTATTCTCGATAAGACAGTCGTGAATTTAAGTTTAGATGCCCTCTCCATGAAGGATGACATTAAGGAGGGTATACGCCAGATGGTGAATAAGCCTAACGGTATTTTTATTGTTACAGGGCCAACGGGCTCAGGTAAGACCACCACACTTTATTCAGCTTTGCGTGAGGTTAATACTGAGGATATTAAGATTTTAACGGCAGAGGACCCTGTTGAGTATGAAGTGGAAGGAATCATGCAGGTGCCCATCAATCACCAAGTCGGACTTACTTTTGCTGCCGCTTTACGCTCCTTCCTTCGTCAAGATCCTGACACCATCATGGTGGGGGAAATTCGAGATATTGAAACAGCCCAAATTTCGGTGCAGGCCTCTCTTACCGGCCACGTTGTGCTTTCCACATTGCACACCAATGATGCTCCCGGTGCGGTTACTCGTTTGATTGATATGGGTTTAGAGCCTTTCTTAATCTCCGCTTCGCTGGAAGGCGTTTTAGCCCAGCGTTTATTGCGTAAAATTTGTCGTAATTGCCGAACTGCCTACGAGCCCGATAAAGAGGTTATTTCTATGTTGGACGTTGATGCTCTCGAAATTTCCAACAAGAAGTTTTATTTCGGCAAAGGTTGCACCGAGTGCAATCGCTCGGGTTATAAAGGTCGACAAGGTCTTTTTGAGCTAATGACGATTAATGACTCTTTGCGAACACTCATTACCCAAAAAGCTCCGACTTTAGTGTTGAAGCAAAAAGCAGTAGAATTGGGGATGCGTCCTCTGCGCGAGGATGGTCTGCGTTGCATCTTCGATGGTTATACAACGATTGAAGAAGTTCTGAAATATACCTAATCTTTTTTATGCCTGACTATAAATATAGCGCCATTGACCGCACGGGGGCTCAAACCTCGGGTAAAATACAAGCCCCGAATGAAGATCAAGCACGGCAAAAATTGATGGCACGCGGCTTGATGGTGACGACCTTGGCGGCGGAAGGATCTGCGCCCAAACCAGTAGCAACAGCCGCAACGCCCGCCACCAAAAAAACAAAATTTACCTTTGGTGCTAAAGTATCGCCTGAAGACGTCACGATTATGACCCGCCAGTTAGCTACACTGATTTTGGCTGGCCTACCATTACTCAGAGCTTTGGAACTTATTCATAAACAGGAGCGTAACCCCGCATTTAAACTCGTTCTCGGCAACATTGCAGAAAGTGTTTCTCAGGGTAATAATTTATCTGAAGCTCTGGCCGCTCACCCCAAGGTTTTTGACCGACTGTTTGTGAATATGATTAAAGCAGGGGAGGCCGGTGGGGTACTGGATAAGGTTTTGGATCGTTTGGCTAAATTCCGTGAGAAAGCACAACGTATCCAGAAGAAGGTTAAATCTGCCATGGTCTATCCTGGGGTTGTGGTAACCGTCGCTGTTATCATCGTTTATATTTTGATGGTGAAGGTGGTTCCTTCTTTCCAGAAACTCTTGGCTGACCAAAAGACTGAAATGCCCCCGTTAACTAAGTTTGTTATCGGCGTTTCTAAACTGTTAACTGACTTTTGGTATGTGACTCCCTTTTTAATTATTGGAATCTATATCGGCGGTAAAGCTTGGCTGTCCTCGGCAAAAGGTAAGGAAATTTTTGACCGAATTCTTTTCAAGATTCCTAAAGTTGGTGGGTTTGTTCAAATTGTTTCGGTCTCACGTTTTGCTCGCACCTTTGGTACGTTGATGTCTTCGGGCGTGCCTATTCTCCAAGCGATTACCATCACACGTGATACTCTAGATAATGTGGTCATTGCAAACTCTCTCGGACGAGTGCATGACCGAGTGCGCGATGGTGAGCCTCTTTCTGTGCCATTGGAACAGGCGGGAGTGTTTCCTCAGATGGTAACTTCAATGATCCAAGTGGGTGAAGAAACAGGTCAGCTTCCCGAAATGTTAAATCGCGTTGCTGATATTTATGATGA
>RFOO01000165.1 GCA_009926645.1 bacterium
TTCAAGGTAGATTTGCAGATGTTGGCCCCAGCGTGCGCGAAACTCGGTGATAATTTTGACCAATAAATCACAATCGTAGCCAGGGCGTGTAATATGGTGACCTCCGCCAAAGTTAATCCACTTCATCTGCGGAATAAATTCGCCGAAGTTTTTTTCGAAAGCTTTGACGGTACGTTCGAGGACATCAGCGCCTTGTTGGCACATGGTATGAAAATGTAACCCCTCTAACCCCTCGAGGTCGCTTGCTGCTTTAATTTCAGAACGCAACGTGCCTAGGCGAGAGCCTGCTGCACAAGGATTATAGAGAGCTACTTCAACTTCTGCGTGTTGGGGGTTTACGCGTAACCCGAAGGAAACTTTTCTTCCCGAGGCGAGGGCAGTCGCTCGATGTCGTTTCCACTGATTGGGTGAATTAAACGAAATGTGGTCAGCGACTCGTAATAGACGCGAACTCTTCGTCTTTAAAGGCGGGAGAGTAAGCGTGTACTTCACCTCCGAATTCTTCACGTCCAAGCAATGCTTCATGAATACCGCTGGCGGTGGTTCCAGCTAAATAGTGGCGAATCAGTTTCGCTTCACTAAATTGGGCAAAGCCTTTGAGGGCTAAAAGGATTTTTGCTCCTGAGCAATCCATGACTGAACGGAGGATGCGCAAATTGTTTTCCAGCAATCCACGGTGTAAGACGTGGCAAGGGCTAGGCACTTGCGACAGGTCGATTTTTCTAAAGGCTTCAGTAAGAGGATCGGACACAAGCGAGAAAGTGTTGGACTCAATGAAGGGTGCAAATGAAAAGCCCGCACGAGGCGGGCTTTTTATTGGGTTAATGGGGCTAACCTTAAGCAGGCAGTTCTTGGATATGCCAAGGGAGCCCGCACTTATTGAGTTCTTCCATGAACGGGTCGGGGTCGCACTCTTCCATATTCCAAACTCCAGGCTTTAACCATTTGCCCGTGGCGAGCATGGCACCGCCAATGGCAGCGGGTACACCTGTGGTGTAGCTAATGGCTTGGGATTTAACCTCGGCGTAACATTCTTGGTGGTCGCAAACGTTGTAGATGAATACCTTGCGCGGTTTGCCATTCTTGGTGCCGGTGATTTCGCAGCCGATACAGGTTTTACCCTTGGTGCGTGGGCCTAGCGAAGCGGGGTCGGGCAAGAGCGCTTTGAGGAATTGGATAGGCACGATGGAATGGCCTTGGAATTCAACTGGATCAATTCTCGTCATGCCTACATTTTGTAAAACCCGAAGGTGGTTGAGGTAATTATCCGAGAAAGTCATGAAGAAGCGAATACGCTTCAGGCCTTTGATATTTTTCGCTAAAGACTCTAACTCTTCGTGGAAGAGAAGGTAGCTGGGTTTGGGGCCAATCACAGGGTAGTTGTAATCGATGCGCAGTTTAGGGTCTAAGGGCTCGGTTTCTTTCCATTCATCGATCGTATCAAAGAGATGCTTTTGGGCGTAAGCACAGAAAACGTTTGTCACTCCAGGGTCGAATCCTGAGCCGAGTAATGCCATCAGCCCTGCTTTCTCAAAACGTTCGCGGTAGGCCCATTGCCAAGAGTACTCGAATTTGGCTAAGTGAGGAGGCTCGTAATTGGCGGTATCGATATAATGAATCCCTGCATGTAGACAGGCGTCCATCAGAGGCAAGTCTTGGTAGGGTAGCGCTACGTTGATAAGGAGATCAGCGCCAAAAGATTTAATCAGAGCGACGGTGGCTTTGACATCATCAGCGTCGATGGCCGCAGTGCGAATGGTTCTTCCTGTGGCGTGCTTCACATCCGCCGCGATGGCCTTACATTTATTCTCGTTGCGTGAGGCGAGCATAACGTCGGAAAACGCCACGGTGTTCATCGCGCATTTGTGGGCGACGACATTGCCAACTCCGCCAGCACCGATAATCAGGACTTTTTTACTCATAAGGGGGACTTTGATTTCTGTCGACAAGCGTGGGCGGGGAAAGAAAAAAGCATAAATAGTGCGAGGGCGTAACCTAGGATACACGCCATGGTCACCCGAATGGCTGTAAAAAACCTTTTGGCTGGCGGGATGGACGGGACTCGAACCCGCGACCTCCTACGTGACAGGCAGGCGCTCTAACCAACTGAGCTACCACCCCGGACAGCCAAAAGGAAGTTCAGAAAGCCCCTGCAGGGCTCACCTGTCAAACGGAAAACCTTCAAGTTATGAACGAATCTGGCCAGTGCCAATAACCTCAAACTTCCAGGTAGTTAATTCGCGCAGGCCCATGGGACCACGAGCATGGAGTCGATCGGTGCTGATACCAACCTCGGCGCCAAAACCGAATTCGCCGCCATCGGTAAAACGGGTGCTAGCATTCCAATAGACGCAAGCGCTATCGATTTGGGCGAGAAAGGTGCGTGCGACATTTTCATCGGCGGTAATGATTGCGTCCGAATGATGGGAGCCGAGGGATTCAATGTGTTTGATGGCTTCGTCCAGTCCACTCACCACTTTAACATTTAAAATAAGAGCGAGGTGTTCCGTTTGCCAGTCTTGCTCAGTGGCTACTCTGGCAGAGGGGATGTACTGTCGAGTGATTGGACAGCCTCGAATTTCGGTTTTTTGCGCGAGGAGTGCTGCGCCCAAAGTGGGTAAGAATTGGGCAGCAATTGCGGCATCAACCAGAACCGTCTCGGCGGCATTACAGGCGCTGGGACGTTGGCATTTCGCGTTCAGAATAATCTCTTGAGCCATTTTTTGGTCGGCCTTGCTGTGCACGTAAACATGGCAGATGCCTGCATCATGTTTAATGACGGGAACGCGAGCGGATTGGACGACGGCTTCGATTAAACCAGGTCCACCACGAGGTACGATGATATCAACAATGCCACGGAGCGAGCCTAGGGCAGGAACAGCTTCTCGATCCGTGAAGGGAAGGAGAGTGACAGCAGACGAAGGGAGTCCGCTGGCTTTTAGTCCGGTGGAAAAAGATTGAGCTAAGGCAAGGTTGGTCTGCAACGCTTCGCTACCTCCGCGTAAAATGCAGGCATTTCCTGATTTAAGGCATAGGGCTGCCGCATCAATCGTTACATTGGGACGCGACTCGAAAATGATGGCAACTAAACCGAGGGGCACACGACGGCGCACGATTTTTAGTCCATTAGGCCGACTCCACGACTCGGTGATTTCTCCGACGGGGTCCGGTAATCGTGCTACATCTTCACAGGCAGAGGCGATTGCCTC
>RFOO01000166.1 GCA_009926645.1 bacterium
GTTGGAAGGATGTTTACCGTGAGTTATTCATCCACTGCATCATCGTCATCGTCATCGACTTTAGCAACCGATTCAGGGTTCAGGGATTTCTGCCCCGTTGATTTTTTAAGCGCCCGAGCTTTAACCATTTTCTCACGAAACGCTTGGCGTTCTTGTAATTGGATGGCGGCGGCTTCGGGGTCCAGTTTAGTTAGATTTTCTTCAAAAAGCTTCCGATAGATTGATTCGGATTCAGAGGCCTTGGCCCGTGCTTGTTTATATTCCGCTGCGGTTTTTACAGCGAGAGCTCGGTCTGCCTTCGCTTGAGCTTGGGCGCTTTGCACTTCGGGCAAGTCGTTTACTTTGCGACGAGCTTCCACAAGTTTGGCGTGAGGCGTATCATTCGATGACCCAGTCTCGGGCGAAGCGAGATGAGCGTCCGTTGGTTTGGCGAGAAGACTGCTACCACACAAAGTGATAGCGAGGAGGAGGGTGTAGTGATTCATAGGTGAGAGAATACATTGGCAAGCAAGTGTACTAAGGTGGTGCTTATCAACTCACGCCCTTTGGGCTTCATTGCCTAAAGAGATTATCTCAATTTATTTATCAGCCATTACTCACTCGGGGCTTGAGATTATTTTCGCATTCACGATATTTCTTTTATGCGCGCCAAACTAAGTGTGGAATTTATCGGCACTTTTTTCCTCTGCTTGGGGGCGATTTTAGCGCAGGCCCCCATTTCCGTTGCCGCCATTTTGTGCGCCTTAATCTATATGGGTGGCAATGTTTCGGGTGCGCACTATAATCCTGCTGTTACTTTTGCGATTTGGGTTCGAGGAAGAATTACCGGTCGTCGAGCTTGGGGCTATGTTGCTGTCCAATTAGCGGCCGCACTCTTCGCTGCCTTGGTTGCTGGGCTGATTCATGGACATAGCGAAGAGCGCGCCCGCGAGATTATCAGCACTTTGGGTGAGTCTGCTTATGATGGAGTTGGGCTGGGCTGTTTCGGAGAATATATAGGTACATTTCTTTTAGCTTTCGTTATTTTAATGGTCGCCACTTCCCGATTAACGGCGGGCAACAGTTATTTTGGTCTAGCCATCGCCTTAACCGTGTTAGGTCTCTCGGCGATATTCGCCCC
The DNA here is from genome assembly GCA_009926645.1 of bacterium. Taxonomy (GTDB): domain Bacteria; phylum Verrucomicrobiota; class Verrucomicrobiia; order Opitutales; family UBA953; genus UBA953. Next base: position 1,121 of record RFOO01000166.1, read on the forward strand.
GCTGAATATGGCATTCAATCCAGCGGTTCAGATTACAGGATCCACTTATGGACTCTTTAGTGCCTTCATGAGTGAAACCTCTGTTGCGAAAGCCTTTCTGCAAGAATTCACCTATTTCTCACACTTCTCTCTGCGCTCACTCATGGATTTATCCTGCCAACTTCTCGGCGGTGCAACGGCAGCCTGGATATTCCTGACCATTTTCCCCGAGGATCGTTAAAATTAAGTGCAGTAGGGCTTGATGCCCTAATAAATCGCAACAATGTGAGTTTATGGAAATTCTCCTTAAATCTCATAAACACTACGGTTCACTTTTATTAGTTTTGGTTTTGGCCGTGGTGATTGTGGCCTTAGTCAAAGGTCCTAAACCTGTTTTCCAGCGAATCGTCGCTGTACTGGTCGACATTAATGTTGTGGTTGGTCTCATCGCATTATGGGGCTCACATAAATCGATTTCCTTATTACACCCACTTTTTGCTCTCGGTGCGATTGGACTCCTTCATGCAGCGGCGAAAAGCGAGGATAAGGCAAAGGTTGTGAAATGTTTCTCGATTGCCTTCCTTTTGCTTATTTTGACTTGGGCAGTAAACGCCTCGTGGGGCCCCAGCTTCCTCAAAGGTCTTTGGATGATCAGTCTCTAAGTCTCTTTGATTTATCGAGACGTTTGACATGTCCAATCATCGCCACTCGTTGACCGCAAATCAACGGAGGGCCTCGCTCTCTTGTTGATGTCGCATTCATGTATCGTCTCGCGTTAAATATGCTTTTTGGGGATCGCGCTAAACTCGCGATGCTTCTTTGCGGGCTATCATTTTCGGCCTTATTAATGGCTCAACAGACATCGGTCTTTTTCGGTATCATGAGTTGGACATATACGCCGGTGGTTAACATCCGCGCACATGTCTGGGTGAGCGATCCCATGGTGGAGCAAGCGAATGATGCTAAGCCAATGCGAGACACCGAATTGGGTCGAGTTCGCTCTGTGGATGGAGTGGCCTGGGTCGCACCACTGCATACCTCGTTTTTGCAAGCGCGGATGGTGGACGGTAATTTTAAATTAATTACGCTCGTCGGTATTGATGCGGATACTTTTGCGGGAGCCCCAGCACAAATTACGCAGGGGCGAATCGAGGACCTTCGGTTGCCTAACACTGTCATCGTTGATGAGTGGGGCGCCCAGCTCATGGGTCGCCCAGTTAAAGGGCCTGATGGGAAAATTACTAACGTGCCTCTCAAGCCAGGTGACGTGTTTGAAATTAATGATATCGAGGCACGCATCGTGGGAATTTGTAAAGTGCGTCGGGCATTTACGGGGGGACCGTTTGTTTACACCACCTACGATCGCTCTAAGACTTACACTTTGGGCGCTCGTCGCACATTAAGTTTCATGTTAGCCGAACCCGTTGCTGGCGTAACCCCCGCTGAACTATGCCGTCGAATTGAAAATGAAACGGGGCTTAAGGCATGGACGACGGACACGGTTATCTGGGACTGGAGTGAAAGAAGTTTAGCTAAAAACACATTTTGGTGGTTTTGGAAAAATACCGGCATTCCTTTTTCCTTTGGCACCGCCGTTGCCCTTGGGCTCTTTGTTGGTATCGCGATTTCGGGACAAACCTTTTATTCCTTTGTCTTGGAAAATTTAAAATACTTTGCGGCCATCAAAGCCATGGGTGCAAGCATGGGCGTTCTAGCCCGGATGCTTATCATTCAAGCAGTCACGGCTGGGCTGATTGGCTTTGGATTGGGGGCAGGGATGGCGCAAGCAATCGGGCGGGTGATGATTGAAAAAGGCATGCCGCCCTTTGTTATGTTCCCACAAGTTCTTCTTGCGACACTGGCGCTGACGATGGGCATCAGTATCGTTTCCGCTATCATCGGTATTGTTAAGGTGTCTCGTGTCGATGCCGCAACCGTCTTCCGAGGATGAGTATGGATAACCCCATTGCTGTGTCGGCTCGCAAAGTGGAAATGGCTTTTGGCGTAGGCGAAGCAAAAGTTGTCGCCCTTAAGCAGGCGGATTTTACGGCACGCCGGGGAGAACTTATCATGCTCGTTGGGCCATCGGGTTGTGGTAAAACGACC
>RFOO01000167.1 GCA_009926645.1 bacterium
CGCTCAGCAGCGCGATTATAATTCAGGATCTCGCCGCGTTTGCCTTTTTCAGCACCCGCAATGACGACGACTTCGTCGCCTTTTTTAATATCAGTCTTTGACATAGCGATTAGAGAACCTCGGGAGCGAGGGAAATGATTTTCATGAAGTTTTTGCTTCGTAGTTCACGAGCGACTGGCCCGAAAATACGCGTACCTTTGGGATTACCATTGTCATCGAGAATAACGACAGCGTTGGTGTCAAAACGAAGGTAGCTGCCGTCGTTACGACGAATCGGAGCAACCGTGCGAACAATCACGGCTCGCACCACAGAACCCTTTTTGCATTGGGCATCGGGGGTTGAATCCTTGACCGAGCAAATAATGACATCACCAATGCCAGCAGTATCAGTGATTTGGCCAAGACGGCGAATCATCTGCACCTGGCGGGCACCAGTGTTATCGGCTACATCGAGCCTAGAAAGCATCTGAATCATAAAGAAAAAATTAAGAGATTACTCGATTGATTGGGCCGCGATTTTGGCGGATTCGACCACACGAACGACGCGCCAGCGCTTGAGCTTGGAGATCGGGCGGGTTTCCATGATTTCGACCTTATCACCTACTTTGCACTCATTCTTTTCATCATGAGCGTGCAAGACGGTACGACGTTTAACTTCCTTACCATAGACGGGGTGAAGGACGGTGTACTGATAATTAACTTTAACCGACTTATCGCCTGAACGTGAAGCAACAAAGCCGACAAGTGATTTACGATTGGAACGGGACTCGGACATCGGGAATAGATTTATTTAGGTTATTGGTTGGTCGACTTGGATTTCAGAACCGTGAGGCAACGAGCGATATCGGCACGAAGAGCACGGAAACGGGCCGAGTTCTCGACGGCACCGTTAGCCTGACGTAGGCGAAGTTGGAGCAACTCCTCGCGAGCTTCACGAATACGCTTTTCCAACTCAGCCGTAGCCAAGGAGCGCAACGCGGAGGCGGCGGATGGTTTATCTTTCTGGTAAGTACGCATCGAGAAAAGAGGTCAAATATGGGTGATGATGGTTTCGATTATCAATATTTTTCGAGTTCTTCACGGGCCAAGAAGCGGCAACGAACTTGCAATTTCGTGTCAGCGAGGCGCATCGCTTCGCGAGCCACAGAAATCGGTACGCCACTGACTTCAAAAAGCATCGTTCCTGGCTTAATGGCGGCAATGTAGTACTCAACGCTACCCTTACCAGAACCCATGCGGACTTCCGCAGGCTTACGCGTAACAGGGGTGTGAGGAAAAACACGCATCCACATCTTGCCTTTACGTTTCAGGGAGCGAGAGATAGCCACGCGAGCGGCTTCGATTTGATTGGCCGGAATACGGGCGCGATCGAGAGATTGGATACCGAAGTCACCAAAAGCGAGCGTGTTGCAAGCGGTGGCATTGCCGCGGATTTTACCCTTACGGTGTTTACGCCACTTGGTGCGAGCTGGTTGAAGATTAGCCATGAGAAGAAGTGTTTATTTTGATTTAATCAGTAGGTTTTAGAACTCTGAATCCTTTGCACAGATCCAGCACTTGATGCCGAGTTTTCCGTAAACGGTGCGAGCTTCAGCAAATCCGTAATCAATGTTTTCACGAAGAGTGTGCAGCGGAACGCGTCCAACACGGGCCGACTCAACGCGAGCAATTTCGGCACCACCAAGACGACCACCGAGACGCAAACGGATGCCATCGGCTCCATTTTGCATGGTGGACTGAATGGCCTTCTTCATCGCACGGCGGAAAGAAATACGACGCTCCAACTGGAGGGCCACGTTTTCAGCCACGAGCTGTGCTACCAAGTCTGGACGCTTCACTTCATTGACCTCAAGAATAACGTCATCGACCTTAGCTTTGCCAGCGACCTGCTGAATTTCTTCGCGCAATTTCTTTAATTCATCACCCTTACGTCCAATAACGACGCCAGGACGAGCAGTCCAAATGCGCACACGCACCTTCGGTCCAGCACGTTCGATAAAAATTCGGGGTACAGCTGCTTGACGGAGTTTTTCTTTGAGGAATTCGCGGATGCGATAATCTTCCAAGATAAAGGAGGGGAAATCACGCTTGGTGGCGAACCAACGAGATTCCCAGTTACGACGGACGGCTAAACGGAAGCCGATTGGATTTACTTTCTGTCCCATTGTATTTTAAAAATTATTTAGTGGCGGAACCGAGAGCCACGCGAATGTGGCTCATCGATTTATGGATGGGGTGAGCAGAACCACGTGCGGCAGCGAGCGAGCGCTTGAGCACGGGACCTTGATTAACTGTTGCCGAAACCACGACCAAGTCGGTACTCGAGAGGTTGTGATTATTTTCGGCATTGGCAATGGCGCTGGCCAATGTCTTGGCGAGAAGGCGTGCCGACTTGCGAGGAATGAAGCGGAGGAGTTGAATCGCTTCTTCGGCAGGAAGGCCTTGAATTTGGCGAGCAACTTCGCGCACCTTTTGCGGTGACATACGAGCGAAGCGAGTGGTGGCATGAACTTCCATGATAGTATAAAGATTAGGTAATTAAATTCGTGGGTTAGCACGCAGAGCAACCGTGTCACCCGCGGCAATGGTTTGTTGATTTTCGAGAGAAAGAATTAAAGCAACGGCGCGTTGTTCAGAAGCTTCGGCAATAACAATCGTAGCAAGAGGTTTACTCTCACGCGTGACGAGACACACCGAACCAGGTCGGAAACCGTGGTTGTATCCAGCTGAAAGCACGATGAGATCGGCACTCTGCGAGAGAACCACTTCGGTAACTGCTGCACGACCGCTCGACCCTGCCGTCCCCAAAGCACGCCCGTCCATGGCAACCGCAAAGGGAGCCAAGAGGCAAGCGAGGATGGAAACAACGAGTCGCATGGATGATTATCCCTGAGCTTCCTTACGTGAAGGTTGAGTGTGTTGACGGAACGTACGAGTGGGAGCGAACTCACCGAGTTTGTGGCCAACCATATTTTCCGTGATATAGACAGGGACAAAAGCCTTGCCGTTATGTACTTCGAGATTGAGACCCACGAAGTCAGGGGTAACCGTGGAACGGCGAGACCATGTTTTAATGGGCTTACGATTACTAGTCTTCTGTGCCGCCAAAACCTTATCGATTAAATGAGGATCGACGAAGAAACCTTTTTTACGAGAGCGTGACATGGATAAGAAAAATTAGGCTTGTTTAACTTTACGGCC
>RFOO01000168.1 GCA_009926645.1 bacterium
AATCATCATGTACACGATGGCGTTCCTATTTCCGGTCATTTGTTATGCTCTACCCGCTGCACTTTCGTTGTATATGACATTGCAGAATCTCTTGCAGATGTTGCAAATCGCGCTTACTAAGGATGCTACAGTCGTAGCCGAAGTGGCTTCGGCGAAAAAGAAGAAATCCAAAGGTTAATTTATCATGTCAGGTCATAGCAAGTGGCATACGACGAAGCGACATAAAGCGGTTATCGACGCGAAGCGCGGGAAAATTTTTTCCGTCTTAGCTAAAGAAATCACGCTCGCTGCTCGGTCGGGTGGAGGTAATCCAGATAGCAATGCACGCCTGCGTACTTTGATGGATAAAGCACGCGGGGCGAATATGCCTACCGACAATATCAAGCGTGCGATTCAGAAGGGGACGGGAGAAATTCCCGGTGTCACATATGAAGAAATCACCTATGAAGGTTATGCCCCTGGTGGGGTGGGTATTATTGTCGAAGTGACCACGGATAATAAGAATCGTGCTGCCGCTGAGGTGCGCCAAGCCTTTAACGACCATGGTGGAAACATGGCACAAACGGGTGCCGTTTCTCATAGCTTCCAAAGAAAAGGACAGTTCCTTATCAGTGCGTCGCAGATTCCTGAGGATCAATTAATGGAGGTCGCTCTCGAGGCTGGCGCAGATGATATTCTTAATCATGGTGACCATTTTGAAGTGCTTTGTCCCGTTCCAGCGTATGATGCCTTAGCCAAGGCTTTGCAGGAAAAGTCTATCAAGCCTGAATCCAGTGAAATTGCTTACGTGACAAGTATTCCTGTGCCCGTGCAAGAGGCAGAGACGGCCAAAAAAGTCTTAGAACTTATTGAGGCGCTTGAGGCGCTTGATGACGTAAAGGCCGTTCATGGAAATCATGAAATTGACCCTAAGTTTTTAGGGTAGGGTGATTTCGGGCTTTCCCCATGGTATAAGGGTGGTAGGGTAGACCCCGTGGCGGTTCATTCACATCGGGACTCTCCATTGGTCCGCACAGCAGCACGAGCAGTAATCTTGCGTGGGGAGGATTTACTGGTGGTGCGGATTCGAACAGAGGAGGGAGAGTTTATGGTTTTGCCTGGAGGTGGACAAAACCATGGAGAGACTTTGATGCAGACTGTGGTGCGAGAGGTTCGTGAAGAATTGGGCCTTACGATTACCGTTACTGGACTTGCCTACGTGCGAGAATATGTGGGAAAGAATCATGCGATGCATCGCATGCATGGTCATTTTCATCAGGTTGAGACGGTCTTTCATTGTCAGTGTCAGGACTTTTCTGTTTTAGGTACGGGTCGAGAACAGGACCGTCGACAAGTAGGCTTTCTTTGGCTTCCGCTTCATAAATTGCCTGAATATCCACTTTCTCCACCAGGGTTGCGGGAGATTATAAAAAATTCCAAGGAAAGTGGGGTAGTCGTTTACTTGGGTGATGTGCACTGAAGGCTTGCCACTCTGGCTACGCCTCCCTTTGTTAAGCCTCTCGATTTTTGGGGGTATAGCTCAGTTGGTTAGAGCGCCTGCATGACACGCAGGAGGTCGATGGTTCGAGTCCATCTACTCCCACCATTTTAAATCCAGTCGCCAGAGAGGGGTTGGTTTATTTTTGGGCATAATATTTATGTCTAAATATTGCTTTTTTCTCGCCCCCACCCGTCCCTTATCCCTACCCCTATAGGACTTCATTTTATCTATGAGTAGCACCGAAATCACCCATATCAAAGCTCGCGAGATTCTTGATTCTCGTGGCAACCCAACCATCGAAGTCGACGTACATCTTGCCTGTGGTGTGCGTGGTCGCGCCGCCGTACCTTCGGGTGCTTCGACGGGCACTTACGAGGCCCACGAACTCCGCGACAGCGATGTGAGTGCGAAAGAATTTTCCAAAGGCGTGGATCCCAAAAAACGCTACAACGGCAAAGGTGTGCTGAAAGCGGTAGCGAATGTTAATGAAGAAATTGCACCCATGCTCGTGGGGCAAGACTCCCAAGATCAAGTTGGCATCGATAAAGCGATGGTTGAACTCGATGGTACCAAGAACAAAAAGAAACTCGGTGCGAATGCGATTCTTGGCGTTTCGATGGCCATTGCTCACGCTTCTGCGACTGCTCTCGGTCAACCTCTGTACCGTTACATTGGCGGACCCAATGCCAAAGTTTTGCCTATTCCATTAATGAATATCATGAACGGCGGTGCACACTCTGATGCGCCTGTCGACATTCAAGAATTCATGGTGGTGCCCAAAGGAGCGAAGTCATTCAGTGAAGCCTTGCGCATGGGTACGGAAATTTTCCATGCCTTGAAAAAAGTTCTTAAGGCTCAGGGTCTTTCCACTTCCGTTGGCGATGAAGGTGGTTTTGCACCAAAAGTTGCCTCCAATGAGGCGGCTCTCGAAGCGATTGCTGCCGCCGTTAAAGCTGCGGGTTATAAGTTGGGCTCGGAGGTTTTCCTTGCTCTCGATGTGGCTGCTTCCGAGTTTTTTGATGAAAAAACTGGCAAATATACCTTCCATAAATCGGATAAGTCGCAGCGTAATTCGGATCAGATGATTAAGTTCTATCAAGACCTACAAAAGCGTTATCCGATTGTTTCCATCGAAGATGGCTTCTCTGAAGCAGATTGGTCGGGATGGAAAAAGGCTACGGATGAAATGGGATCCAACACCCAATTAGTGGGCGACGATCTTTTTGTCACGAATACCGAATTCTTGGCCAAGGGAATTAAAACGAAGACTGCTAACTCTATCCTCGTGAAGGTTAACCAAATCGGTTCCTTGACCGAAACCTTTGATGCCGTAGCCATGGCTCAACGTGCGGGTTACTCGGCGATTATTTCACACCGCTCAGGTGAAACAGAAGATGCGACGATTGCCGACATCGCTGTTGGTCTCAATGCTGGTCAAATTAAGACTGGTTCACTTTGCCGTTCAGACCGTGTGGCGAAGTACAATCAACTCCTACGCATCGAAGAAGAACTCGGTCAGCATGCTCAATACGCAGGCTTAACCTGTTCTTGGTAGTTGGCGCTGTGTCGGTTGATTTGATTAAGGGGCCCTCGGGCCCCTTTTTTGTGCCTGTTTAGGTGGAAGGGCTTCCTAGCCAGCCTTCGGAGGATCTTTGGCTTGGACGGGTTTCGCCGTTAACATAGGCAAAACCTTGATTCCA
>RFOO01000169.1 GCA_009926645.1 bacterium
CCACTGCGTCGCTTCAATCCCTGCGCGCGGACCCCAAAAAGTATGAAAAGGAAATTCCCCCAGTGCTTCTTTCAAAGCGGGGCGGAGTTTGGAAGGAAAACTCGCGATATCAAAAATCTTCCCACCGTCTGCTTGATAGATTGGCCTTGGAGTAACCGACAAGTCAGACGAGGTACCCATATTATACCACCAGAAGCAGTTGGCCGTTTTAAATTGCGGACGTTGCTTTCGAATGACTTCCCAAACTTTGGGTGCATGCACTAAGCGATTCGATTGTTTCCAAAAATGCACCTCACTCAACGCCCGATCGTACCATCCATTGCCCACAATCCCATGCTGTGAAGGTCTCACGCCTGTTAGGTAATCAGACTGTGCGGTGCACGTAACGGCGGGGAAAGCGGGCTTGATTTTAGTCCACGCGCTACGACGTGCTCGGGCCGATAGACGAGGCATCAAGCCCGATTCAATATCACGCGCCGAAAGGCCAACGACATTTAAGACCGCACGGCGCATGTTCCGAGATGAATCGATTTTAATTCATTCGCAGCGCGGAAAACAATTTTTCGCTCTAGCTCATGAATATTTTTTGATTGCCCCAAACCTGTTGGTAAAACCAAGCAAAGCTCTCCTCCTAGGTGTTCACGGAACTCTTCTAGGCCAGTCCAGAGATCGTTGCCCTCAGCTTGCAGAAGTTCAGGACAATAGGTCTCGAATCCCAATTGATGCAAGAGATGTAAGACGCGTTGCGCGAGAGCCGCCTCCATCAAGCCCAACTCGCGAGCTGTCACCACATCCAGTGCTAAACCAATAGCCACCGCTTCACCATGAGAGAGTCGATGATGAGTGAGCGATTCTAACTTATGTGCAGCCCAATGACCCATATCTAGAGGTCGAGCACTACCTTGCTCAAAAGGGTCGCCATTCAAAGCAATATGCTTAGCATGCAACTCCGCCGAACGTCGTACGGCACGAGTGATAGCGGCGAGATCACCTGAAGCTAAAGCAGCTGCTTCATTTTCCAAAGCCTGGAAAAAATTTGCTTCTTTCAAAAGTGCCACTTTGACCGCTTCGACCAGTCCATCGCGCAATCCGCGTTTATCGAGCGTACGGAGAAAAACGGAATCGATAATGACCGCCGCGGGGACAGCAAAAGCACCTGTAAAATTTTTTTTCCCAAAAGTATTAATTCCGTTTTTCACTCCCACTCCCGCATCCCCCTGACTTAATGTCGTGGTCGGCATACGAATTAATCGCACCCCGCGGTGGGCCGTCGACGCCGCAAATCCTACCGCATCGAGAAAGGCCCCGCCACCAATGGCGAGGACGTACGAATGCCGACAAATCTTATCGGCTTCAATGGCTGATAAAACCTCCTTAACCACCGCCGAATCTTTTTTGGCCGCCTCGCCTCCCGTTAAAAGAAGGGGCAAACGAGTAAAGTGGATGGACTGAGACTTGGCGTACTGAGCCAACTCTTGTAAGAGTTGAGGGCGAGCAGCCACTAGCCCAGCATCTAAAACAGGTAGGACTTTTGCTTCCGCTACCAGTTTTTTTAAAAGCTGATTTTTTGAGCCAAAAGCACCCTCGGTAAAAAATATCCGGTGACGATAGGAAACCGAAAAATCTAGTTCAAGGGAGTCATCCATTATCGTGGAACCATTCATTGAATGAGTAAGACGCTTAAGGACAAGTACAGTTCCCCGAAATAACACAAAATCTCTGTTTAAAATCGATTACGTCGATGGAATCCATCTCCGCCAAGTGAGCGCGAGCAGGAAACAAAAACTGGGAATAAAGAATCCGAACCCGAGTTGCGCAAAGAGTGCGTAATTCTCCGAGCGCTCAATTTGCGCGTGATAATAGGGGAAAAGAAGAGCCAAAAACAATCCATCCAGCAAAGGTATGGCGGCTAAGCGACTGGAGACTCTCGCACCGACACCGTGGGGCAGAGGGTGCTTGAGATTAGAATATAAAATCCAAAAGCCGTAGACCGCAAAAACAAAGACGGCGGATCGACTTAAAGAAAAGCCAAGACAGAGAGGAATTGGTACAAGAAAAAAGAGCGTCTCAACCCATCGAGAAGGAGAAGAATGAGTCGCTTCATGTCGCGCAACCCCTGTAATTAAAAAAGTAAAGACGCCCAGTGTTGTGAGATAAACACTAAAGCCATGAAGAGTGCCTTCGCTGAATGGCGTGGCACATAAGAATCCTAAAAGTGGCAAGGCAACTCGACAGAAGCCCATGATCAGAGGCGCAAACCAAACCCCTTTGTGCCAACGATTATATACGATGATACCGACAACGAGTAACGTCGACACCAGTGCCGTTTCCCAGCGTTTAACAGCGGGAGAAATGGATAAGGCAAAGACGAAACCTAAACTCAAAAGAACCGAAGCGGCGATTGCCGCTGTACGGGGATGTATGAGTTGGGATGGAATCGGTCGCTCGGGACGATGGAGGGCGTCCCAATCTCGGTCCCAAAGGTCATTTAAAATCATGCCACCGACATAACTACAAGTAGCACCGAGCAAAAGAATCCACAAACCCATCGACCATGGATTAGGCAAACTGGACTGATTCCCAGCGACTACCGTGTTTAAGTAGGTAGAAACTAAACCTGCTATCCAGCCGACAAGGATGTTTGACCAAACCGTAGGTAAATTGGAGCAACGGGAAATCGCCAACCATGCCTTTAATCGAGCGGACATAGCAACTTAGACTGAGTTAATACCCCGTAGCTTTAATTCATCAAGCACCCAGTGATATTCGGCGACAATCTGATCGACGACATCATCCGTGCGCGAGGCAGGAGGCAAAACTTCCCAGGTATAAGTTTCGATTTCCAACTCGTGGTAACGTTGAGGTGTTTGCGCAATCACATCCAAACACGACTGCAGATAATCTCGCGTCGAAGATAATCCATCAATCAAACCTTCGACCTGAACGGGGACGTGGAAGTGAACACGAAGTTCCTCGAGTGAATTCAGGCGAGGAACTGCCAGCAGAGCCTCCGGAATATCTTTAAAGCGGACCACTTCTCCCTGCGCGGTTCTGCCCAAACATTGATGTAAATAGGTTGGCTCTTGCAGGGCTGATAATCGCTTTAGAGTTATGGTATTTGGCTTTAATCGCAAAGCCGAACTCAAGTGAAACTTAACCACGGGAGCACCGGAAGA
>RFOO01000170.1 GCA_009926645.1 bacterium
CAGGTTTCACAACGACCTCCCCGCACGTTAAAACTGAATCGTCCCGGTCCGTACCCCCGCATTTTGGCTAAAGGAAGCGATGACCATAAGTCACGCATGACATCCATCATTCCTGTAAAGGTGGCCGGATTTGAGCGCGGGCTTCGTCCAATGGGTTCTTGATTTACCGCGGTAAAGGCGCGGATTTTTTCCAATCCCTCGATGCCACCATGCTTTCCTGGTATTACTTTCGCTCCATTGATTTTACGTGCGATAGCCGCAGATAGAATATCTATCGCGAGAGTGCTTTTGCCTGAACCCGATACTCCGCAAAGGACAGTGATGTTCCCTAGTGGAAAAGAGACGGTAAGATTTTTCAGGTTGTTCTCCGTGGCATTCTTTATCCGTAAAAAATCATTTCCAATCGGCTTAGGCGGAATGAGGTGATGTAAAGTGGCTCGCCCTGATAAATAAGCCCCCGTGCGCGATGAGGTGTCTTTTTTACAATCAGTAACATTACCCGTGAACATTACTTTGCCACCATCGACGCCCGCTCCTGGTCCCATCTCGATCAGATGATCGGCGGCAAGAATCATGGCGCGGTCATGTTCAACAACGAACAGGGTGTTTCCGAGATCGCGTAAGTTTTTGAGAGATTGAATGAGGCGATGGTGATCCGATGGGTGAAGACCAACGCTCGGCTCGTCTAGCACATAGGTTACTCCCACTAATCCTAAACCCAGTTGCGTAGCCAGCCTTACTCGTTGCTCCTCACCACCGGACAAGGTGCTGATTTCTCGATCCAGCGTGAGATAATTTAGCCCGGCATCATGCAAAAACGCCAACCGCTGCTCTAATCCGCGACGTGCTTCTTCGATGGGAACAACGGCGGGAAGTGATTTAATCTTTTGTATAAACTGTAAAGCCTCTGGAATGGTTAAGGACTGAAAATCGGCGATATTCTTATCTGCGAGGCGTAAAGACAGCGCCGTTTCAGATAGTCTTTTTCCGTGACAACGCGTGCAGATAGAGCCCGATTGAAATTGCAGAAGTTTTTGTCGCAAAGACTCTCCCGTGGTTGTGCGAAAGGTTTGTTCGAGTTCAGCAAACATTCCTGTCCAAAAAACCTCGCGAGGTTTGCGTCCTCGTGGGGGCGGAAGAGAGTAGGTTTGGGAGGGGTGGCCGTGTAGAAGAATACGGCGAGTGGATTCGGGTAAATCGCGCCAAGGTTTTTTAAGATCGAAAGGGATTTGTTCAGCTAACGCCCGCATCAATGCATTTCGATAAATGAGTGTTTTACGAGTCGCACATTTCCATGGTTTAACAGCTCCCTCTTGCAAGGAGAGTCGGTCATCGGGAATTGAGAGCGCCTCTTGAAAACGAAGTTGTTTTCCCAATCCTCCGCAATCGGGGCAGGCTCCTGCTGGGTGGTTGTAAGACAGTGAACGAGAGTCTAATGGTTCATAAGTTTCACCGCACTGTTCACAGGAGAGGTGAAGGGAGAGGGGGTGTTCCGTCCAGGTGTTTGCTTGGCTCTCCGCGAGCACTAAGGCTTTTTGTTTTCCTTCTCGAAAAGCTAACTCGAGCGAATCAGCCAGCCGACTTCTTTGATCCGAGCCCATGACGAGGCGGTCGACAACAATGTCTAAACGCATTGTGTCTCGGCCTTTTAATAAATCTTCCGCTTCTTCTAACGTTACAATTTTTTGATTGATGCGTAGACGGGTGAATCCTCGTCTCCCCAAGTCTGCGGCAACTTCCAGAAGCACCGAAGGACGGTCTTCCGCAACGGGTGCGAGAATCATTACTTTACTTCCGGGAGGAATAACTTCGAGTGATTGCAGGTTGTCATCAAGTGAGCGACGTCTCACGCGGTGTCCATCTTTGAGACAGAATCTTTCGCCTGCTAAAATCCAGAGCGGACGGGCATGATCAGTTATCTCGGTTAAGGTTGCAATCGTCGATCGTGGGTTGTGATTTCCAGATGTGCGTTGCGCGATAGCGATAACGGGAGAAAGTCCTTCAATCAAATCAACATCAGGTCGGGCGACTGACTCGAGTAGCCCACGAGCTTTACTGGAAAGTGATTCCAGATACTGACGCGAGCCTTCGGCGTGCAATGTATCAAAGGCCAAAGAGGATTTTCCTGATCCACTCACCCCAGTAATAACGGTTAATTGATGACGGGGGATGAACACCTCGATGTTTTGGAGATTGTGGGTACGTGCTCCTTTAATGTGGATTGAGTTAAGCAAAGGTTTGGGTCGGACTCCTTAAGATTTACAAAGGGGTTGGGTTAAGAAGTAGATTAACCTATCCGTGAATAACGTGTGAGCAAGACGTTGTTAAAATGTCAATGCACTCGGGAGAATCAAGGAGGTTAGTGTTAATAAAGGTAGTCGCTTTGCGCTTTCCGATACAGGGTGAACCAGTAAGCCTTGGGGGATGCCTTGGTTGCTCTCGCTCTGTCTCTTTTTGAGTACGCCACTTTTGTTGGCTGACTCAGAAGAGATGCGTGTGGCTATTTTGGGTGATGATATGACTTACGACGGTCGATGGGTGGTGCAAATGGAAGCCGCCATTCGTGCTCAAAAAGGTTTAGCTCGTTGTAGTATTGTTAATTTTGCTTTACCCAGCGAGACGGTCTCGGGTCTATCTGAGTCTGGGCACGCGGGTGGGAGTTATCCACGTCCCTGTTTGCTTAAACGCCTGAAGCGAATTCTTGAACAGTATCGTCCGACCCACGTCATTGTTTTTTATGGAATCAACGATGGCATTTATCTCTCTCTCGATGAAGGCCGATTTAATGCCTATCGCGAAGGAATGAATAAAGTACGTGTGCAGTGTTTGCGAGCAGCAGCACGCCCGATTTTTCTTACGCCTCCTTTGTTCGAGCCCGATCGTCCTAAGCCCACAAACAATTATCATCTGGTGATGCGGGCTTATGCCGATTGGTTAGTGAAGCAAAGAAAGTTAGGTTGGGAAGTGATTGATGTGCACACGAAATTATTATCGGGCGTAGAGCGTTTGAAGAGAGAGAATCCACGATACATTTACGCCAGAGATGGTGTGCATCCTGGCGATGAAGGACATCAGCTGATTGCTCAAGCCGTTTGGGATGATTTGGCTCCGAAGATGCAATGGCGACCCGAACTGCCCGTTTTAGAGA
>RFOO01000018.1 GCA_009926645.1 bacterium
CCTCTTTCGAGTTTAACGATGATGGGCACAAGAGAAGGGGAGGAGAGGGCAAGGGCTTCTTTAGCGGAGAAAACAGCAAATTCTCCAGGTTCGAGAACTGTTTCAGGAATAACGCAGGAAAAATTTTCAGCTTTTTTTGCATCTTCATTTTTTTGCATTTGAAAAATATCATCAATCGCAGCGCCCGTTGTTTCCCAGAGCGAGTTGTTGGTATTGTTACTCAAGTGGGATTTGAGGTAGATGCATAATCCATCGAGCAAAGAAAAACCCACGCGTGCGCCACAGCCTTGCACCCGAGTATCGGGTTCGATTGAGGTAGATGCTTTAAGCTTTAATCTAAGGTCGAAGGGATTGTGTAAAACAATGACGGGATCTGGATTGAATTCTTTATACATCAGAACATCAAAATTCGTAGGCAATTGTAAATTATAAACTCGATTTTCTTTTCGTCCATTAACCCATCCCAGTGGATCGGGCGTACTACCTTCATTATCGAGATAGTGAGCTGAACTCGAAGTGCTTCCACCATTGGGCCAATAACCATAATCAAGATTGTAATTGGAGTTAGGATTTACGCTCAGAGAGGTACGATAGCCTCCTTGAAGAAATTGATCGGTATTGGGATAAAAGGATCGAGCTTCCAGAGTGGGTTGATTGCCCGCCCATTCGATTTCTTTATAGAGGCGATAGTAGTCGCGAACGAGATGCCAGAGCGGTCCGAGTAATCGGCGCCGTGTTCCTTGAGGACTAGTGGCTAGGCTCACCTGAGGTAAAACAAGAGGGGATTCGGCAAGCGGTTGTCCCATTTCATCTTCTCGCAGATAAACGGGAGACCATGGTAAATAGTGCGTTCCCGTGGTTCCCAGAAATCGTCCTGGGTTATCAGGATTTTTTTCGTGCATAGGCACCCAGACGCGTGGACGAGGATCAGGGGACTCAAGGGTGCCAATTTTGCCCGCGGGGAATAATGGAAAACGCGAGCCCCTCGTTTTCTTCTGCGGATCTTGCTCTAGTGAGTTTGGACCCGTGTACATTTCAATAACATCGCTGGCACCCGAACCAAATCCCGATCGATCAAAATCTTCGTCGTCCATTTCAAAGGCCAGTGATAGATCGCGGCGAAGACCGCCACGGTAACTGTCAGCGAGAACACCCGATGCCCAAAGCGTGTGGTGGTGAAACTGAAAAAGAGGTACAGGGTTATCATCGGGCGTGGTGAGTATTGATTCTTGGGAAGAAAGGCGTGCTTTGACTCCTTCATCGCCAATCCAGTAAGCAAAAAAGCCTAAACTTTGATTCTTATCATCTGAAAAAGGTCTTTTGGGGAGAAGGACTTGTCCTTCACTATTTACACTAACAGCCGATTCCATCGAATATTTTAAATCTGATTTTGTGGCGCGTGCCCTGACTAATAGAATCCATGAACCCCAATCTTCAGGGTTGTTTTGCCAAGGTGCCCATTGGCTCGGTAAATAGTCCTGCGTGTCGGCGAGGCTGTAAGATTGTGCTAAGATTCCACCAGAATTGTTTGAAGAAAGGGTAGCGGAAATATTTTTTCCACTAATAAGCCAAGCTGGCGGTTCATTGGGTTTATCGGTTCGCCAAACTCCAGTCCAGTAAGATTGGCCAATGAAATCATTAGAGGGGAAATTTTCGGAGATGTTTTCTGGTGACGACGGGTTGGCAATCCCTGCGAAATCACCTGTAGCCGTGCTTCGCTGGTCTGGACCGGCCGTTTGTTGTAAATGACCCAGAGCTAGCCGTGCGGCCATGAAAGCATGGAGTTTGGCTTGGGCTACATTCTTTGCGGTGACCAAACTTCTTGTTTCTAATGTGAGAAACGCTGACAGGGTTAAAAAACTTAAAATCAAAAAAGAAACGACGACGAGCGATAGCAATAAAGCAAAGCCCGTCCGTTTCATGGCACCAAAATTCGGTCTTCGATATTTTTTAAAACAAAAGAGGGTCCTTCAAAAGCAGGCGGAAGAATAAACCAGAATGAGCGAATGTCTTCCATTTGAAGCCAGCGGACTCCATTTTGTCGGGTTTCCGAATCGATTTCTCCTACCATCGAAAATCGTCCCTGACCATAAGTGGCATTTTTAACTTGGGGTCGAAACTGGATGGATTGTCCGCGAGTTAGAACTTTTTTCTGGCCAGGAAAATCAATCGCTACGGGTGCAGATGATAAATTGAATATATGAAAAATTCCGCCCTCTTGCTGGTAATTGGAATCCGATAATAGGTATAATTTCGGTGACGGTGTTTCGGAAATAATTGCCAAAAAATTTTCTCCTGAACTGGGAACAGCAGCCGAAACCCAGGGCAACCATTCGACCGACTTTGATGGGTGAGGCTGAATGCGGTAGAGAGTTAGTTTATTTTCAGGGCAATGCACCGCAAAGAAGGGAGTGAATGAATGGGTATAAACGGAATGTTGTGTGATTTCTCCATGGTGGTCTTTGATGCCGATTTGTTTAGGATTTGTTCCAAAATACAGGGCTTTAATCTTAATGCTCGGGCTAGAGTGCGGGGTTAAGGCCAAGCCGAGGAGGAGGGTGCTGAGGGCAAACATAGCAAGTCCAAGATAATTTCTTCATGAATCGCATAGACACGCTTTGATTCTGCCATTTTTACCTTCATTAATTCCCTAAAACTTCTTAACCTAAGTAAAGTTATTCACAGTTGGCTGGGGGTAACTTGGTGTCAGTTCAGGCTCCGTCCTTGGTTCAGTTTTATCTACAACCCCTTCTTCTCTCTATGGCTGAAAAAATGAAGCGTACTCGTCGCGAGGAAAAACCCAATTACGGTGATCGCGTACCACCACACAATCTTGATGCCGAGAGAGGATTAATCGCGAGTATCATTATCGATGGTGGCGAAACCTTGCAGCGGTGTTTGGCGGAGAAGATTACCCCTGACTATTTTTTTGATCCCAAGCACCAAGATATTTACCGCACGGCCGTCGCTCTTTCGCAGGAGAGTACAGGAATAGACGAGATCACTATAACCGAAAGATTGCGTCGAGAAGAGCGTCTCGAGTCGGCAGGCGGAGTGGCCTATGTTAATGAGTTAACTGGTTTAGTGGCTTCGACGGCTCATGCGCCACACTGGATTGCGATTGTCCGCGAGAAACATTTTCTTCGTTGTTTAATCTCTACCTCGGTTAATACCGTTGAGCGAGCTCATGCTCATACTGAAGGCATTGAAAGGCTGCTTGAAGAAGTGGAGCAGTCATTTTTCAAAATCAGCGAAAATCGTGTGGGCGATTCGGCGGTGAAGATTGATAAACCAGTGGAGGAGGCAATGGAGCTGGTGCAAAAAATGATTCAAGAAGGTGATAGCATCCAAGGCATTCCTTCTGGCTTAATTGAACTCGATCGTCTGACTTTTGGTTTTCAGCCTGGGCAAATGATCATTGTGGCGGCACGTCCTGGTATGGGGAAGACATCCATCGGACTTAACTTTATTGAAGCGGCTGTTTTCCCTAAGCATCGAGAGTCCGCCCATATTTTGCTTTTCTCTTTGGAAATGCCTGCTCGTGAACTTGCCTTGCGTTTACTGGGTGCTCGGGCTCGGGTTAATATCCAAAAGATCCGTTCCGCTCGCCCGACGCCTCAAGAGCAAATGGATTTGGCGCAAGCCGCTCAAGAATACAAAGGGAAATCCCTTATTATCGATGATAACGGGGGACAAAATATTTTGGAGATTCGAGCTAAGTGCCGTCGAGTTCATTCGCAACGTCCCCTCGATCTGATTGTTATCGATTATATTCAGTTGATTAATGGTTTGGACTCTAGTCTGCCCCGAGAACAGCAAATTGCCGAGGTTTCACGAAGTATCAAAGCCATGGCTAAGGAGTTTAAGGTACCAATCATTGCCTTGGCCCAGTTGAATCGAAAATCCGAGGATGAAGGTCGCCAGCCAAGGATGTCGGATTTGCGTGAGTCGGGCTCCATCGAACAAGATGCCGATATCGTACTCTTGATTTCGCGACCTTCGGCTAGCCAAAGTAAAGCAGCCGAGGCTGAGGCTGAATTAGCAGGGCAAGATGGGTTTTATTCTCGTCAATTAATTGTCGCTAAAAACCGAAACGGCCCTACAAGGGAGCTGGATGTGCTCTGGAATCCAGGGCTTACACGCTTCGAAACTCCCGCTAAAGACAACCGCCATGAGCCAACTTAAACTTAGTCGCAGCCTTTTACGCATGGCTGCATTTGCCCTCGCTTTGAATCCTTTGGCGAGTTTTGCCCAGGAGGCGAGTGCGCAGGAAAAAGTTCCCATCGTTCGCTCAGTCAAAGTAAAGTCCGAGGGAGGTTTGGCCTCCGAGCAATTTGTTTTAGGTTTCGTTTCCTTGCATGCGGGAGAGCCATTTACCCAGGAAAAAAGTACCAGCACAGTAAAGGCGCTTTATGCTACTGGACGTTTCAATCAGGCCAGCGTTATCCCCCAACTTGATGCTAAAACGGGAGAGGTTGATTTGGTTATCTTAGTCGATGCTAAAACGGGAGAGGTTGATTTGGTTATCTTAGTCGAGCCTCGTCCTATTATTACTAAATTTGAATATATTGGCGGCGAAGGGCTTTTTGACAAAGAAAGTGAGGATCGTTTTGCCGATGGATTGCGGGTAGGCGAACCGCTCGACATGGCGGCGTTGCGTCGAGCAGAAGTAAAATTGCAGGACGATATTCGTAAAAAGCATCCATTCACTTCGGTCAGTGCTCAAACTTACACGGCTACCGGTGGTGGTGTTGTCGTCTCCTACATTATTCGCGAAGGTGCTAACTTGCGGGTGGATAATATTATTATCAAAGGCGCTGAACAATTATCAGCCGACGAAGTGATTGAGGGAGCTGATTTAAAAGCCACGAATTGGCGCTGGTGGAAGTTTTCTTGGTTAAGAAGTAGCGGTCGTTTGAATCACGAAGAATATAAAAAAGACTGTAATGCGATTTTGGAATACTATCGCTCGCAGGGATTTTTAGATGCAGAGATTCTCGAGTTTGACCCAGAAAAAATCTGTGTGGTTAAAGATTTAACGAAGCCTAACACCCCTGAAGCGAAAGGTTGGATTGATTTGGTTTACTCGCTCAAGGAAGGACGTCGCTACTTCATTGGTAATCTATCGGTTGCTGGTAATCGTTTGGCATCCACTAGTCCTACCTTCAGCAATGAATCCCTTCTCAAAGTGGTAAACGAACCATCGTTGCGTCGCGGGGCTCATAAGCCTGAGGTTGATCGTTTTGTCAAAGGTGAGCCTTTTTCCACCGCAGCACTGGATGTCGCCGCTGAGAAATTGAGAGAATATTACGGCCAAATGGGTTACTTGAACACCCAAGTAGAGATTTTACGAAAACCTAATTTACAGAATGGCACTATCGATGTGCTTTTTACCATTCGGGAGGGAGTTCGTCACACGGTACGTGCAATCGATATTCAAGGTAATACGAAGACGCGTTCCACGGTTATTGCTCGCGAATTAGCTTTATCACCAGGTGAGGTTTTTGACCTTGCACGTGCGCGAGTTTCCGAGGCTCGTTTGCGCAACACGCAGTTCTTCGAGGAAGTTCAGGTGACTCCTGTGCCTACACCCATACCCGGTCAAAGTGATTTACGTGTGAACGTTAAAGAAGGTAATACGGGCAGTGTTGCTTTTGGGGCGGGTTACAGCACGGTCGAAAAATTAGTTGGCTTTGTTGAGTATTCAGAGGGCAATTTTGATGCGAGTAATCCGGAAGGATGGTATCGCGGTGGTGGTCAAAAATTCCGCGTTCGTGCTTCCTTGGGAAGTTCGACAAACTCCATCGAGCACTCCTTCGAAGAACCTTCCTTGTGGGAGCGTGATTTGGCCGTCGGCTATAAAATTGAACGCCGATTTACTGGTTATCTTTCATCTAATTATAACGTCATTAATGAGGCCTTTGGCGTTTATGCACGCCGTCGTTTATGGGGTGCTGTAGAAGGTCGTTTGGCTTATGACATTCGCCGAGTCAGTGTTAAAAATGTTCAAGCAGCTGCTCCCAATGATGTTAAAATTGAAGATGGTAAGCCGAAAGTAATCTCAGCAATTTCAGCTTCGTTAACCAAGGATACGCGAGACGAATACAATTTTCCTACAAAAGGCGTCCGTCTTTCTCTAACGGAAGAGTTGGCTGGTCTCGGGGGCGATGTGAATTATTTGCGTTCCGAGTTTCGTGCTGGCAAGTGGATCTTAGTGTCACCAACCTCTGAGCAAACTTTAGCTCTCCTTGGTCGCGTGGGAATGATTACGGGAGCGGGTTCGACGCTTCCCTTTTATGAGCGATTTTATTTAGGTGGTGCCTATGATATGCGCGGCTTCGGATATAACGATGTCGGTGCTTACGATACTTGGGATACCACAAGTGGCAATCAGCCGATGGGTGGACAAACCTATGGCTATCTATCTGGCGAATACACCATTCGAGCGGCGGAGAATCTACGCTTTGCGCTTTTCTATGATCATGGATTCGTGAATCGCGGAGCCGCCAAGTTTAATCTTGGCGAAGCCAATTCCGACTGGGGGGTCGGTGCACGAATTTTATTGGGTGGTGCTGTGATGCGTCTCGATTTTGGTTTCCCTTTGAAAACGACAAAAAATCCCGTCACAGGGGAAAAACTCAACGATGGTGGTATGAAGTTTAACTTCAGTTTCGGCACTGTCTTTTGATTGCCAAGGCCTGTTGGCTAGGCCTTTATGAGGGTACTATGAAATCTCTCAGTGCTCTTTTTCTCTTAGTTTGTGCTCCTCTTCTGGCTGCCCCCACTAGCGTAGGGATTGTGGATGTGGCACAGGTAATGAACAAATACAATAAGGCCATCGAGATTAAGGCCAGCATCGATAAATCAGTCGAAGTTAGCCGTGCGGCAATCAACGATCGTCGAACTGAGTTAGACCAACTTAAAACCGATTTAGACTCTTCCATTAAGCGCACCCAAGATCCTCTCTTAAATGAGTCGGGCAAGAAGAGTGCACAAGCTGAAGCACAGACGAAGGCACAAAATTTTCAACAGCGTGTGAACGACTTTGAGCAATTCGTTAAAAACGCTCAGGGACAAATTCAGCAGCGAGCTACCGAATTAGAGCAAAACGTTATTGCTGATATTCGCCAAGAAGCAGAAAAAATTTCTAAAGAAAAAAACATTCAAGTCGTTCTGCCTAAATCGATGACCTTTGTCTCCGATTCTTCGCTGGATATCACAGACGCAATTATCTCGAATTTAAACGCTAGTTACAAATCGACCAACCCTGCTGGTTCGGGTGATCAGCCCGCCGAGAAGAAATAAAACCAACATCGCCCCTGTTATCCAGGGGCTTTTTCTTTACGGTCATCATGCTTTCACTTTCAACCCCTCAATTAGCCTCGATAGCCGGTGCTGTGGCAATTGAGGGAGAGCGTGAAGGAGTGATTAAAGCGATTGCCGCTTTGAGTGAAGCGGGTCCCGATGATCTCTCTTTTTTAGGTAATGCCAAGTATACCGCTGAAGTGGCTCGTTCGAAAGCGGGAGTTATTCTTGTTCCACGCGATTATGTCGGAAAGCCTGCTCAGAATCAGGTTTTCCTCAGGGTGGAGAAGCCTTCTTTTGCCCTCGCTCTTGTTTGTGCAGCGATTGAGGCGCAACTTTGGCCTAAGCCCAAACCAGGCATTCATCCCACGGCCGTGGTTGATGCCACGGCGCAAATAGACCGTTCAGTTTCGATTGGTCCGCTTTCTGTCATCGGCGCAGGAGCCGTCATCGGTCCTAGGGTTGTCATCGAATCACATTGTGTGATTGGCACTCAATCGGTGGTTGGCGAGGGTTCTTGGATAAAGTCGGGAGTAACCGTTGCTGATTACTGTGTTGTTGGAGCACGTTGCCGTTTGCAATCCGGAGTCGTGATTGGGTCGGATGGATTTGGCTACGAGCCCATCGAAAAAGAAATACATCGCATTCCTCAAATTGGTAATGTGGTGTTGGAGGACGATGTTGATGTGGGAGCCAATACCACCATCGATCGAGCTCGCTTTAGCCAAACTGTCATCGGTCGAGGAACTAAAATCGATAATCTCGTTCAAATTGCTCATAATGTTCGGATTGGTCGTCAGTGCCTTATCACTGCCCAAGTGGGGATTGCGGGTAGCACGACCTTGGGCGATTACTGTGTCCTAGGCGGTCAAGCTGGGGTGGCTGGCCACCTTCATTTGGGAGACCGCGTTCATCTCGGCGCCCAAGCGGGCCTATTTGAGGACATTCCTAAGGATGGTTTCTATAACGGAACTCCTGCAGTCCCGATTGGATTAGAGCGGCGACTCGTCGTTCTTTCCAGAAAGTTACCAGATTTATTCAAAAAGGTTGATTCGCTGGCCGCATCCTTGGACGCTATTACTCGTTCGAAATCATGAACCTGCCAGCCATCAAAATTTTCTCAGGTAACGCAAACCCAGAACTGGCTCGCGAGATTTGTACGCATCTCGGCGAACCATTAGGTTCAGCCACAGTAAATTGTTTTCCTGACGGCGAGACCTTTGTTCAGATTAACGAGAATATTCGAGGCTGCGATGTCTTCGTGATTCAGCCAACTTGTGCTCCCGCGAATGATCGTATCATGGAATTGCTCATCATGATTGATGCGCTTCGCCGAGCCTCGGCCGCACGCATCACCGCGGTTATTCCTTTTTTCGGGTATGCACGTCAGGATCGCAAAGATCGTCCACGCGTGCCCATCACGGCTAAATTAGTGGCTAATCTTCTAACCGCTGCTGGTGCGAACCGCGTTTTGACGGTTGATTTGCATGCTCAGCAAATTCAGGGATTTTTCGATATCCCCGTCGACCATCTCTATGCCTCGCCCGTGTTCTACGCTCACATCAAGAGTAAACCCTGGCTGAAAGACGCCACGGTCTTCTCTCCCGACGTGGGTGGATTAAAGTACGCTTCGGCTGTGGCTGATATGTTGAACTTGCCTTATGGTTTTGTAGCTAAGCGCCGAACCAGTGCTACGACCGTGCAAGCGACAAGTTTGGTTGGCGAAGTGGAAGACCGCGACGTCATTTTGGTTGATGATATGACTGAAACTGCTGGAACGCTGGTGGCGGCTGCTGAATTATTGAAGAAAAACGGAGCACGCACAGTTCGGGCAATGGTCTCGCACTGTATGATTCAAGAAATTGCTTACGAACGTTTACGTAAGGGTTTTATTGATGAAGTTATCACCACGAATTCGGTGCCTGTAGACACACGTGGTTTGCCAATCACGGTTTTATCCATCGCTCCTTTACTGGCCGATGCGATTCGACGGATTCACGGCAATAACAGCGTGACGGACCTTTTTCCGATTAAAGGACACTGAGCCAATGCCTCCTTGAGGCGTGGTATCAAATGTTATTTCTTTTGTTGAAGAAACTTGATGACCTCAGCGGCTTGATCGCCCGTGTGGCCTTCGTAGTCGGCCATGACGCAAATGCCGTCGCGGAAGAGGTAGGCTGATCGACTGGCAAAACCAAAATTCGTTTTTACTTTAAAAGCAGTAACGACCTTCTTTTCGCTATCGGCTAAAAGAGGGAAGGGGAATTTTTGCTCAGTGTGAAAAGTTTTTTGGGCAGCGACACCGTCGGTACTTACTCCTAAGACCTTTACGCCCATTTTGGTTAAGTCCTCCCAGCTATCCCGCAAAGAGCATCCTTGTTTAGTGCAACCAGGGGTGCTGGCTTTGGGGTAGAAATAGACCAAGAGATAGCCTTGAGAGCCGTATTCTTTGACAGAGATGGAGGTGCCATCTTGGTTAATGCAGGTCACGTCGGGCAGAGGGTCGCCAACGGCTAAACGTTCTGCCGCATTACCAAAAAAGGGGAGGGTAGAGAAAAGCATGATGAGAAAAGTTTTGGCCATAATGAGAAGGATGCGAGGCCTGTTTAGAAAAGCAATTCGCCCCCTCTTTTCCTATCGCTTGTTCGGCATTCTCTGCACAAAAAGAGGTATGTTGCAGGAAATTCTCGCAATTATCCCCCATCGACCGCCCTTTCTCTTTATCGATGAAATCAAAGAGATTCGTGACGATGGAGCAATTTGTGCCCGAACTTTTCGAGCCGATGAGTCTTTTTATTCTGGTCACTACCCTGGAAATCCCATCACCCCAGGGGTGTTGCTCTGCGAGTCGGTCTTTCAAACGGGAGCTGTTTATCTCACGCAAAAACTTCAAAAAGCTGGTCAACAGTCAGATCATAAAACGCCTGTTTTATGTCGGATTGAGGAGGCTAAATTTAAAGGTATGGTGAAGCCAGGTGATACGGTGACAATTGAAGTTAAGCATACTGAAACTTTGCAGCAGTTTCATTTCCTCTCGGGTAGTGTAAAACGAGAAGGCAAAGTTGTTTTGTCTTTGCGATTCGCACTCGCTCTCATCGATCAACCCAATTGAATTTCCCCATGTCGTTCCTCGGACTTTCTGGTAAAACTTTTTTAGTATTAGGTGTAGCCAATAAAAAATCGGTTGCTTGGCACGTAGCCAAGACGCTGGAGGAGGAAGGAGCTAAAGTTATCTATTCCGTTCGATCGCCTGCTCGCAAAGAATCACTAGCCTCTCTTTTGGCGCATAAGCCAGTTTATGTCTGTGATTTGGAATTCGAGGATCAGACGCAGAAGTTGGCGGAACAGGTTGGTCGGGAACATGGTCCAATTGACGGTATTCTCCACAGTGTAGCTTTTGCCAATTTTTCTCGAGGTATTCAGCCGTTTCATGAAACGGTGAGGGCGGATTTTCTTCA
>RFOO01000171.1 GCA_009926645.1 bacterium
GCTGAGGATGATTTACAGGTTGCCGTCGCTAATTCTGTAAATCGCATACAGGCTTCAATTCAAAATGCTAAAGCGAGTTACGATGCTATTGTTGCTAATTTAGAGCGTAAGGACGAAGAGATTTCACGCCTCCAAGTAGCCAATATCGAGCTTGAAAGAATTGATAAAGATATTCGCGGCCAAGAGGAATTTCTCTCACGGCAAAAGCAAAGCTTTGAAGAAGCCAAATTGCGCTCTTCGACAACAGGTACCAGTACCTCCATTAAGATTCTCGATTACCCCACAGTGTCGGATCGTCCTGCTAACAAAAACTATTATACCAATGCCGTGGTTGGACTGGGCTTAGGGGTCGCCGTGGGGATTGGTATTATTGTTTTACTTGGGGCTTTTGATGATCGAATGAAATCACCTAAGGATGTGGAGTTTAACTTAGGATTACATATTCTTGGTACGATTCCTCAGGTGGAGAAGTCGGTTGGCCCTGACCGTGCTTTGCTTGGACGACACGACAAAGACATTATTGCAGCTGAAGCCATTCGATCTATTTATTCAGCGATGCGCGTGAATCCTAACTCCATGCGCAGTCGAGTTTTTCTTGCTACGTCGACTCGCCCAGGAGAAGGAAAGACCTTCGTGGTGACCAACTTGGCCCTTTGCTTTGCTCAGCATGGTGAAAAGGTGCTCATTATTGATTCTGACTTACGTCTGCCTAATGTCGGCCCTTCGCTAGGTCTGGTGGGGTCTAATGGTATTAGCCGCTGGTTTAACGATGAATGCACGATTGATGAAGCGATCGTGAAGGATGTTGCGCCTAATTTAGATGTGCTCCCTGTCGGTATGAGTTGTCGAAATCCTACGCAGGTAATCAATAACCCGAAGTATATCGATATGTTAGTCGATATGCGCACGCGCTATGATCGTATTTTTATCGACTCGCCTCCGATTGGTGCGGTTTCGGATTCCTTAAACCTAATGCCTTATGTTGATGGGGTTATTTATGTCGTTAGGTACAATGGTGTAAGCACCCGTAATGCTGGAGAATGTATTTTGCGCTTAAGAGAGGTCGGGGTTCCTATCATTGGGGCTATCCTCAATCGTATGTCTCTCCGCTTGGCTTCAATCTATACCGATTCCTTCGACGCAAGTTACGAGAAGTATTATGAAGCAGCTAAGGAGGCTGCCACCCAAACGGCACAAGCGAGTGAAGTGGCAGAAAAAACCGAGGACAAATCGGACGACACGACAAAGGTTTCATGATTAAGAAAATCTTTTTACCGCTTTTTTTTCTTATTGTTGTGGGATGTCAGTCGACCCCTGGCACAGGTCGCTCTCAGTTGATTTTAGTTAATCAATCGGAGATCTCCTCCATGGCAGCAGGGGAGTTTGCTAAAATGAAAAAAGTGCCCAACGACCCTCGACTTGAGCGGATTCGTTCGATTGGATTAAAAATTGTCGAGGTGGCTCGTCGCGAAGATAAATACCGAGTTCTGCCCCCCGCCAATCAGTGGCAATTTGCGATCATTGATGATGAATCGCCCAATGCTTTTGCCATGCCCGGTGGTAAAATCGGTTTTAATAAGGGCATGTTTGCTTATGCGCCCAGTGATGAAGATATCGCCGTGATTTTGGGTCATGAAGTTTCTCACGTTTTGGCCAGACATAGCAGTGAACGAGTCTCGCAGAATCTGTTAGCTCAAGTAGGATCCATCGCTGTCGATGAGGCGACGAAGCATGAATCATCGGCCGTGCGTCGCGCATGGATGAGCGGATTTGGGCTAGGAGCCCAAGTCGGTGTTCTTTTGCCTTTTAGTCGTGCCCATGAAGAGGAGGCGGATCATTTAGGTATTATTTTTATGGCTCGGGCAGGGTACAATCCTGAGGCTGCTCCCGCATTTTGGCAGCGCTTTTCCAAGGCGGGAGGGAAAAAGCCTCCTGAGTTTTTCTCGACTCACCCAGCGGATGAAACACGGGTACGTAAGTTGCTTGCTTGGTTGCCTGAAGCTAAAGCTCAGATGCCCAAGTCAGTTTCACCGTAAGTTACTATTTACCAACTTGCACAGGGCAGGTCAGGTAAACTCCTTGGGGGTCGTTGTAACTCTTGATTTGTTTAAGCCTATCCCAGTGTGCCCGAATAAACTGCATGGCTGGATTGTGTGTCGCTGTACTGGTAAATAAGAAGGGTTCCTCTTCTTCATCGGATAATAATTTCTGTAAGAAGTTACTTCTTCCTTCGTGGAGAGAGGGGTATTGAACAATTTCAGCCTGATCGATTTTAGCTAACTTTTGCGAGAGCTGGATGGCGTCAGTCAAATTGCCAAAACTATCAACGAGACCGTTTTCTTTGGCGTTGAGGCCGAGCCAAACTCGTCCTTGAGCAATCGCATGAACTTTATCGCGTTCCAGGCTTCTGCCTTCCGCTACAATACCCACAAAATCATCGTAGACCCGATCAACGAGTTTTTGTACGAGTGCAATTTCTTCTGGAGTCGCGACACGGTGAGAGGAGAGTAGGTCAGCGTAACGTGAGGTTTTGGAGCCATCGACGCCAAGATTGATTTTTTTGGCTAGTTCTTCGAAATTGAAGTGTAGACCAAATACGCCAATCGACCCTGTAATGGTCGAGCTATTGGCCAAGATTTTGCTACCGCGTGCAGCAATGTAGTAGCCTCCGCTGGCGGCAACATCGCCCATTGAGACAACGACGGGAATGCCTTTTTTGCGAAGTAATAGAATTTCGCGAGCGATGATGTCGCTAGCAAATGCAGAACCGCCTGGGCTGTTAATGCGAAGTACGACCGCTTTAATCTGTTTGTTCGAACGAATATCACGAAGGTAGTGAGCGAGTCGATCGCCACCCACTTGATCTGGGTCGCCCCAGCCATCAACGATTTCACCCTCTGCATAAACGACAGCGATATGATTGCTACTCTTTGTGAAACTCACTTTATTGCTATACTTAGAGAGAGACACTTGGCGAAAAGTGGTCTTTCCCTCTTCAGGGGTGGCTCCCAACTCATGCATTTTGCTGATGAGTTCATCTCGTTGTAGAAGCCCATCGACGAGTTTAAGTTCAACGGCTTCTTGGCTGCTGAAAATGCCTGCGGCGTTGACGATGCGATTGAGTTTTTCTGG